>CAYLJC010000264.1:0-4880 GCA_964383345.1 uncultured Akkermansia sp.
CGCCTCGACGAGAGGGCCGTTCTGACGGACAAAAATCCGGAGCCGGTCGCCGCAGAGGGGATTGTAGCCCTCGGCCTCGTGGCTGTGCGGGATCAGCTCGCCCTCGTTGCGCGGGCGTTTGTTGTGGCTCAGGATGATTTCCTGATAAAGGTCTTCGAGGTTGTCCATCGTGGGAAAAGATACGCGGAGTCCGTGTTGTCGTCTCGCGGGCGATACCGGGAACAGGACTCGAACCTGCACACCTTACGGCACTTGATCCTAAGTCAAGCGTGTCTACCAATTCCACCATCCCGGCGTATCGCGTGGGGTACGGTGCCACCGCAGCGCGAGATGACAAGCAGCGAGCGAACCGGACACAAATTTTTATCCCTCAATAAATATCGCGAAATGATGGATAAAAGAGTATGTTATCGCTCATGCGCTGGAACTGGGAAGAGCCGGATTGGCCCGATTTCATCTACGAAGTTTCCCGTTTCCGGGAGACCGAGGAGCATTTTCTGCACGGTTCCGGGTTGCTCGCGGGGGCGTTTTTGCATCTGAATGAGGAGGATGGTCAAAGAATCCGGGTTGGCCTGCTCAGCGACGAGGCTCTGGAGACGTCCAGGATCGAGGGCGAGATCCTCGATCGGGAAAGCCTCCAATCCTCCGTACGCCGCCATTTCGGGCTGCCTGCGGAATCCCGGAGGGTGTCTCCGGCGGAGCGGGGGGTCGCGGCGCTTATGGTGGACGTGTGCCTGAATTTCGCGGACGACCTGACCGATGAGCGGCTGGGGCATTGGCATGGGGTTCTCATGCAGGGCCAAACCGGTCTCCGGGAAGTCGGATGCTACCGCAGCCAGGGCGATCCGATGCGGATCGTTTCGGGACCCATCCATGCGCCGAAAGTTCACTTTGAAGCCCCTCCCGCGAAGCGGGTGCCCGGTGAGATGAAGCGCTTTCTCGAGTGGTTCAACGGGAGCGGGAGGCGCGTTCCCGCGCTGACGAGAAGTGCGCTGGCTCATTTGCATTTTGAGTCCATCCACCCTTTCGAGGACGGGAACGGGCGGATCGGCAGGGCGATCGCGGAACTTTCCCTGTCGCAATCCATCGGCAAGCCGGTGCTGCTGGCCTTGTCCCAAACGATCCGGAGGCATCAGCGGATCTATTACGAGCAACTGGCCTCGGGCAGCCGTGCGCTGAACGTCGAGGAGTGGATTGCCTTTTTCTCCGGCATTGTTCTGGAAGCACAAGATCGGGCGGGGAGGCAAATCGAGTTTCTGCTTCATAAAGCCCGTTTCTTCGACCGCTACCGGGGGAGCCTGAGCGTCCGGCAGGAAAAGGTGTTGTTGCGGATGTTCGAAGCGGGGATCGACGGCTTCACCGGAGGCTTGAGCGCGGGCAATTACGTCCGAATCGCAAAGACATCCCCGGCCACCGCGACGCGGGATTTGAACGACCTGGTGGAGAGGGGGGCGTTGCGCAAAACAGGGGATAGAAAATACGCTCGCTACCATTTGACCTGAGCCAAACATTCCGGCGCGAGAGGACAAGCGGCGAGCGACCCGGACACAAATTTCTCTCCTCGCGGCGGATTGAAATCGGGTGGATCGGGTTTATTACTTCGCCCCATGCGCCAGCCCGTTGCCCTCAGCCGACAATTTCTTTCCGACACCGGCGGATGGAAGGAGATGAAAGAAGCCCGGGCGATCCACGCGGCGGGGCGGGTCTCGGAGGCGGGCTACCGGGACGGAGTCCTGCAGGCGCTCGTGCGGGAGGGAAACAAGTCGCTCAAGGTGCGGGTGGAGATCCGCTCGCGGACGGACGTTGAAAATCACTGCACCTGCTTCCGGGCGCGGCGCGACGGGATCATCTGCGCCCACGCGCTCGCGGCGGGATTGGAGGTGCTCGAACCGAACGCGCCGAAGGAGGAGGCGTCGGATCGTCCCGAGGCGGTCGGGCGGGTTCCGGACCCGGTCGCACCACCAGGGCCGGACTGGCCCGCACTCACGGAAGTGGCGGAGGAAGCGGCGATCCCGGCGCGGTTGTTTCTCGTGATCGCTCCGAACCTCGCAACGGCTTGGGAGAAAGGTCGCCTCAGCGTGGGGGTTGAAATCGGGTGGGACGGGGAAAGGCGGCTCCTCAAGTCGGTGCCCGCCACCACGACCCTTTTCCTCGACACCGGCGACGCCTTCCTCTATCGGGCGCTCCGGAAGATCTCGCCGACGGAGGTGCCGGGGATGTTGCTGCTCACCACCGACGCCTTTTCCCAACTCCTCGCGGTCGTGCCGGGACATCCGGGAATCACCCTGGGAAAAAGCGAGCCTCTCCATGTTTCGCCGCGTCCGCTCCGTCCGTCTTTGCGGCGGCAAAAAGGACTGCGCTTCCGGGTCGAGTGGGAGCGGGGACAGGTTCCTCTCCCGGCGGCTTCGGGCGGCTGGGTGCTCGTCGAAAACAACCGGCTCCATCCGGTGGGGCACGGACTCGGACCGGAGCTGCGGGAACTGCTGGACGGGGGACTGAGTCTGGCCCCGACGGATTTCCCGGCCGCTTTCCGGGTCTGGCAGGAGCACTTCGACACGAGCGGGATCCGACTAACACGACCCCAACCGGAGGTGCGGCTGGAGCTGGAGGGATCGCTCAATCATCTCGACGCCGATCTCTCTTTTGTCTACGGAGACGAAGTTGTCGCAGCGGCGGTGGAAAGGGTGCCGGTGCGGGAAAAAGGCGGGGTCCTCGAGCTTTCGGACCTGGCGGCGGAAAACGTGGCGATCGCGGAGATCGAGGCGGCGGGATTTGTCCGGCGCGGGTCGGGCGGGCGATTTGTTTTGAAAGACAAGACGGCGATCCTGCGATTCCTCGCCCACGGATACCCCGCGTTCCAGCGTCGCTGGCAGACCCGCACGGGGGAGCGCTTCGATCACGCCCTCGGGCAGGTGGAACCGATCACAACGACGATGCGTTTCCGTCCCGGCGGAGAGGACTGGTTTGCGATGGAGGTCGATTTCGGGACTCCGTCGGGCGAATCCATTTCCCGACAGGAGATCCAGCGGCTCCTGCAAATGGGACAGGCGGGAAAGCCGCTCGCCGGAGGCAAAACGGCGGTGCTCGACACCGCCCTCGCGGACAGCCTCGGCGAGATTCTCCACGACTGCGATCCGGAGCAAACGCAGCCCGGGGTCTATCGTGTCGATCAGGCGCAGGCCGGTTATCTGCGCGAGACGGTGAACGATCTCGGCTTTGCCGCGGACGGTTCCCCGCCCTGGCAGAACGCGGCCGAGGCGATCGAATTCTACGAACTGTCACCCGAACTCGAGGCCACCCTGCGCCCCTACCAGCGCGTCGGAGTCGAGTGGATGCAGGGGCTCGCCTCGCAGGGCATGGGCGGCATTCTCGCCGATGACATGGGCCTCGGGAAAACCTTGCAGACCCTGGCCTTCCTCTATTCGGTGGGAGGTTCCGCGCTGGTCGTGTGCCCTTCCTCACTCGTCCACAACTGGGTCGCCGAGGCGGAAAAATTCGTCCCCGAACTCAAGGCGGTCGCGATCGAGGGACCGGACCGGGAAAAGGTTCTCGCGGAGCACGGTGATGCCGACATCCTCGTGACCAGCTACGCCCTCTTGCGCCGCGACGAAGCCTGGTATCGGGACCGGGAATTTGATGTCGTGATCCTCGACGAAGCGCAGCACATCAAAAATCCCGAGGCACAAATCAGCCGGATCGCCCATAGACTCGAGGCCACCCATCGTTTTTCCCTGACAGGAACTCCCATTGAAAACTCGGCCGAGGATCTCTGGTCCATCGCCCGCTTTGCCCTGCCCGGGTATCTCGGGAGCCGTGCCACCTTCACGGAACGTTTTGTGAAACCTCTTTCCGCGGCGGATCCGGTGCCGTCCGTGCGGGAGCGGCTCGCCCGCCGGTTGCGTCCCGTTGTGCTGCGCCGCCTCAAGAGCGAAGTGGCCCGCGATCTGCCGGAAAAAATCGAGCAGGTCGTCTTCTGCGATCTCAAGCCGAAACAGCGCGAGGTCTACGCCAAGCTGCTCCGGGAGAGCAAAACCTCGCTGCTCGAAGCGGAGGGCGGGCGCAAGCGCATGCTCGCGCTCACCGCGCTGCTGCGGCTCCGTCAGACCTGCTGTGATCTGCGGTTGCTGGGGCTGCGGGACCTCGCGGACGAAGAGGCCTCGGTCAAGGCGGAGGTCCTCGCCGAGCTGCTCGACGAAGCCCTCGAAGGTGGTCACCGCGTTCTTGTGTTCAGTCAGTTTGTCGAAATGCTGCAACTCATCGTGCCCCGGCTCGCCGAAAAGCGGATTGATTTTTGTTATCTCGACGGACAGACGCGGAATCGCGCCGATGTCGTGAAACGTTTCCAAACCCGGGAGGTTCCCGTCTTTTTGATCAGCCTCAAAGCCGGCGGGGTCGGACTGAATCTCACCGCCGCCGACACCGTCATCCACGTCGATCCCTGGTGGAACCCCGCCGTCGAGGCCCAGGCGACGGACCGCGCCCACCGCATCGGGCAGGACCGCGTTGTGACGAGCTACAAACTGATCACCCGGAACACCGTCGAGGAAAAAATCCTCTCCCTGCAAAATCGCAAACGAACCCTGACCGACTCCCTCCTCGAAGAGGCCGGTGACGCCCATCTCAGCGAGGGGGAACTGATGAGCTTGTTGGAGTGAGGTGGGCTGGCCTCGCGCCGCGACTCACTGCGCCGGTGCTGGCGCGGGGGCGGGGGCGGGAGGGGTAACTGCCGCGGCCGCCTCCTCGACCACGTCGGCCGAGTTGCTCGGTCCGACCGGTTTGACCGCCTTGAGATATTTGAAGAGATCGCTGTCGGTCGAGAGGACCACGGTGCCGCCGCCGGGGGTGTCGCGATAGAGGTCCATGGTGCGGACGACTTCGTA
>CAYLJC010000265.1:0-4849 GCA_964383345.1 uncultured Akkermansia sp.
CGACCCGCTGGGCGAGATCCCCGTACTGGGTCTCATTTTGTGCGCTGGCCGGAGACAGGTGTGCCGCGATGAGCACGAGGGTGAAAAGACGGAGAAGTGGGGCAGGCGACATGGAAGCTGGGGAAGTCTGATTGGTGCGTCTGAGTGGTGGGGTGATCCACCTGAGGTGTTTCGTCCCGCCGGGAATCCCGTGGGGGTGCGTGAGGTTACACTGAAACGAATCGGGGGAAAAGCCTTTTATGAGACGCAGAGACGCATCCGAACCTTAGCCGGTATTTCCGCCGATGTTTTCCGGCGGAGGAGCGCGGCGGTAGTGCTTGACGAATCGGCATCCGGCGATTGAGTGGGATGGCATGTCCCTTTCCCGTGAACTCCTCGCCGCCACGGACCGGCTCGGCGACAGCCTTCGCGGGCTGTCTTTCTCCGATCCGGTGAGTCATGTCTACAATCCGCTCGACTACGCGCGGGTGCCGCACGCCGAGTATGTGACCCGCTTTGCCAATGCTCCCAAGCGCATCCTTTTCCTGGGGATGAACCCGGGACCGTGGGGCATGGCGCAGACGGGGGTGCCCTTCGGCGAGATCGCCGCGGTGCGCGATTGGATGGGCATCTCGGGTGAGGTCGGGAAACCCGAACCCGAGCATCCCAAGCGTCCCATCGTGGGATTCGCCTGTGAAAAATCCGAAGTGAGCGGACGCCGTCTTTGGGGTCTTTTTTCCGACGTGTATCCGAGGGCGGAGGATTTCTTCGACGATCATTACGTGGTCAATTATTGCCCGCTCGTCTGGATGGAGGAGAGCGGTCGCAACCGCACTCCGGACAAGCTTCCGGTTGGAGAAATGGTTCCGGTGCATGAGGCCTGCGACGCCTATGTCGCGGAGCATTTGCGGATCCTCGAACCCGCGTATGTCATCGGGGTGGGGGCCTATGCGGAGGCGTGTCTGACCCGGATCGCGGCGATGGCGGGAATGCGTCCGGTCATCGGGAAGATCCTCCATCCCAGTCCGGCCAGTCCTGCGGCCAACCGGGGCTGGGCGGAAGCGGCGGGAAAACAACTGCGCGCTCTCGGAGTGTGGCGGTGATCCGGAAGGCGAGAAGGGCATGAACGAGTCACGATCCGGGCAGACCCTCCTTCGTCGGGCGAGTTGGCTGTCTTTCTGGATCGGGGTCGGGATGCTCGCGATCAAGGCGATGGCCTGGCATCTCACCCGATCCTCGGCGATTCTGAGTGATGCGGCGGAGTCGGTGGTTCACGTCGCGGCGGTGGCCTTTGTCGTCTACAGTCTGCGGCTCTCCCTGAAACCGCCCGATGAGGACCATCCCTACGGGCACGCGAAAATCTCCTTTTTCTCCGCGGGATTCGAAGGAGGGCTCATCTCCATCGCCGGTTGCTTTATCTTTTACCGGGCGGCGATCCAGTGGATCGCAGGTTTGGAACCGCAGCATCTCGGGTGGGGGAGTCTTCTCACCGCTCTCGCGCTGGTGATCAACGGCTGGCTCGGCTGGTACCTGCTCCGTCTCGGGAAAAAAAGCGGCTCGCTCATTCTCGAAGCCAACGGCAAGCACGTCCTCACCGACGCCTGGACGAGCATCGGTGTTCTCGCCGGGCTGGGGCTGACCATGGCGACGGGCTGGGCGGGGTTCGATTCGATCTGCGCGATGCTGGTGGCCCTGAACATCCTTTGGTCGGGGGTGCGGCTGATGTGGCGGAGCGCCAGCGGGCTGATGGACCGTGCCGACCCGGCGGTGCAGGCGTCCATCGTCGCCCGGCTCGACGCGGCGACGGCGAAACACGGTGTCACCTGGCACCAGATGCGCCACCGCCACCTCGGTGACGGCCACTGGGTCGATTTTCATCTCGTTTTTGACGACGAAACGACGGTGCGCGACGCCCATGAGATCGCGACGGATTTCGAACGCGAGGTCCGCGACGAGATGGGTCCGTCCACCATCGTGACGACCCACCTCGAGCCGAGGGACGATCACGCGCGTATCCACGGACATCCTCCCGGCGCGGGACCGTCGCTTCGGGAAGGGGCGGCGGAGGAAGGACACCATCCGGATTGAGGCGGACGGGTGTCGTGTCTGGCGCGGGCCAGATCGCCGCGATCAGTAGTCCCGATCCAGCAGGTGGTCCGCCATTTCGTGCAGACGGGCTCCCTTTTTGCCGAACGGCTTCAGGGCTTCGTGGGCCTTTTTGGTGAGGCGGGCGGCCTCCTGGCGGCTTTTTTCGAGTCCGAAAAGGGCGGGGTAGGTGGACTTGGCAGTGGCCTCGTCTTTTCCAGCGCTCTTGCCCAGTTTCTCGCTGGTCTGCGTCACATCGAGGATGTCGTCGATGATCTGGAAGGCCAGGCCGAGCGATTTGCCGTAGGTGGTCAGCGCTGCGAGCCGGGCGGGGGGGGCGTTGGCGGACATGCCACCGAGACGGATCGCCGCGGTCAGCAGGGCGGCCGTTTTGCTCTCGTGGATGTATCGCAACTGGGTCGGGCCGAGTCTCACCTCGCTGCCTTCGCCCTCGAGATCGAGGACCTGGCCGCCGATGAGGTGGCGGCTGCCCGAGGCCACCGCGAGTTCGGAAATGAAAGCCCCGATGTTGTAGCGAGAGGTGCTTTTGGCCCCGGCGAGAATCTCAAAGGCGATCGTGAGGAGCGCGTCCCCGGCGAGGACGGCGATCCCCTCTCCGTATTTCACGTGACTCGTCGGCATGCCCCGGCGGAGGTCGTCGTCATCCATGCAGGGGAGGTCGTCGTGGATGAGCGAGTAGGTGTGGATGCACTCGACTGCCGCCGCCGCCGGGAGAGCCGGCTCAACCTCGCCCCCGCAGGCCTCGGCGCTGGCGAGGCAGAGGATGGGGCGGAGCCGTTTGCCTCCGGCGAAAACACTGTAGCGCATCGCCTCGTGAATCGTCGCCGGACGGGTCCGCGCGGACGGGAGGTATTGCCCGAGGGCCTTGTCGACGAGGCGGATGCGCTCGGTGAGGTAGGAGGTCATGACAGAAGGGTGTCAGGTATTCAGGCATACAGGGTTGAGGGCCTGAAAACCTCAAATCCGCAATGCCTGAATCCCTTTTTAGAGAAGTTCCGCGATCTGGACGGCGTTGAGGGCGGCACCTTTGCGGACCTGATCGCCGACGACCCAGAAGGTGAGGGCATTTTCGAGGACGAGATCCTCGCGGATCCGCCCGACGAGACAGTCGTCCCCATCCGTGGAGTCGAGCGGGGTGGGGTATTCCGGGAATTCGGCGAAGGGCGCGTCGATGCTGTGGACGCCGGGGGCGGCGTCGATCGCGGCACGGGCTGCTTCGACGGAGGGTTTATCGTTGAACACCGCCGTGACCGAGACGGCGTGGGAGCGGTAGACGGGAACCCGCACGCAGGTGACCGAAGCCTTGAGTTCGGGCGCGTGGAGAATTTTGCGTCCTTCGAAGAGCATTTTGAGTTCTTCTTTGGTGTATCCGTTCTCGGTGAAGACATCGACCTGGGGGATCACGTTGAACGCGATTTGGCGCGAGTAGACGCTGCGATCGGGGATGGCGTCCCCCTTGGCGATGGCCGCGACCTGGCCTTCGAGTTCGAGAATGCCCTGCGCTCCGCTCCCTGACACGGCCTGATAGGAGGACGCGATCAGGCTACGCACCCCGCCGAAAGCGCGGTGCAGGGGACTCAGCGCCATGAGGGTGATGGTGGTGGTGCAGTTGGGGTTGGCGATGATGCCGGAGTGCTTTTGGGCGTCTTCCGAATTGATTTCGGGCACGACGAGCGGGACCGAATCATCCATCCGGAAAGCCGAGGAATTGTCCACCACGACCGCACCCGCCGCGACCGCGTGCGGGGCGAAAGCCTTGGAAATACCGCCTCCGGCGCTGAAAAGCGCGATGTCGACGCCGGCGAAAGAATCGGGCGTCAGTTCCTTCACCACGATCTCTTCGCCCCGGAATGTCATCGTTTTCCCCGCCGAACGAGCGGAGGCGAGAAGAGTGAGTTCACGCACGGGAAAGTCGCGCTGCTCGAGGCATTTCAGGATTTCGACCCCGACGGCCCCGGTCGCGCCGGCGATGGCGAGATGTTTCGGATGTTGGCTCATAAGTTGATTTTATAAGGAAGTGCGCGATTCTACGAACTCCTATGCTGAATGCAACCGAATGACTCTACGGAACCGCACGGTTTCGAGATCACTCGGTTTCCCATTTGGACAAAAAACAATAACCAAATACCAATACCATGAAAAGCATCATCCTGCTCACTGTCCTTGCCATCGGCGCTCTTTCCATGACCGCCTGCAAAACCACGAAGAGCTGCTGCGCGGCCAAGAGCGCTTGTGCTCCTGTCGCTTGCACCAAGTAAGCAAGGGCGGATGGGAGCACCGCAGGCTTGCGGTCTTTCTTCCGATATTGCAAAAACGGCTACCCTTCGCGGGGTAGCCGTTTTTTTGTGCTCATTCGTTTTCCAGGCGGCCCATGACATCGCCCATGCGGGCATAGAGTTCGATTCCCGCCGCCGATTGCGCGGCGAGGTCGGCCGCGGGGGCGAAGACATTTTCCGGAAAAATCACGATCGTCATCGATCCGCCGAAACGGAAATATCCTTTCTCGTCACCCCTCGCGACCGACGTTCCGGGCGGGCAGGTATCGATGATGCTGCCGACATTGGTGGCTCCGATTTCGAGAAACAGATAACTCCCGATGTCGTCTCGCGTAACCACGGTGAGGCGGCGTTTGTTCTCGAGGTGATACCCCAGGCTCCGCGAGAGAGCGATGGGATTGACGGAGTAGAGGGCGCCGTTGAGGAGCTTCGGAGCGCCGGCCGTGCCCCCGAGGGATGGCTCGTCGATGCTGTCGCCGAGGGTGAAT
>CAYLJC010000266.1:0-4840 GCA_964383345.1 uncultured Akkermansia sp.
AGCCGGAGCGGCCCGATGTCGGGGCTGGACGAAGAGACGCGTGGGTTTCCGGAGAGACGCGTGAGGTTTTGTTGTCTTCGTGGCGGAAAACGGGGTGATTTTCACGCCGGACGAGAATCTCGGGCACCACCATGCGAGTCGAGGAGGCGTTTGAGCCGTGGTGTGTCGGCGAGTGAAGCGGATGTAGGGACTACTGAGAATAATTAGCCTGTCCCTGTCCGTCCCTGCTGAGAATAATTAGCCTGTCCCTGTCCCTCTGTCCCCTCCGGTAAGGCAGGTTTCCGGAATTCCCCGTGAAACCCTATTCCTTTTTCCTTCTTCGCCTTGCGTCTATGGAGGATTTTTACTCCCGCAGTTCACCGAGCATTTCCAGCAGTTCTTTCACGAGGATTTCCGAGGAATCGGAGGCGACGTAGTTGGTGCCCATCCAGGTTTCGTAGCCGCCCAGATCGTGCTGATGAGGCGGGGGCAGGTAGCCATAGGCACCGTTGGCCAATTCAATGGTGAAGGTCTTGGGGAAGGGGCTTTTCTCCTTCAATTCCAGGCCGATCTCCACGAGCACTTCAAAGGGGATCGCGACGATGGCCTGTTCCCCGATGCGGATCGCCTGTATCGTGACATCGACCGTCTCGGGATACCCGGCCATCTGGAGAATGCGGGCGGCGTAATGCGGGGCGAGGCTGTTCATGCCCGCTTCCTTGACCTCTTTCGGTTCCATCGTGAGGACTTTTTCCGCCCAGGCGATGCGTTCCGCGTCAGGACGACGGCAGCGCAGGGTGACTTTGCGCTGGCGCATCGCGAGGGGGGCGTTTTTCACATACTCGGCTTCCTTCACCCCGAGATAGGCGGCGTCGGCGACCTTGGTGGCGACCTGGGTGATCTGCTCGTAGGGCGCCCGCGGCGGACGGGTTTGCGCGAAGACGGAGTTGTTGATGTCGCCGCTGGTGCCGTTGCTGAGAATGCCGACGAAGTTTTCCGGCGGTTTGCGTCCCCCGACTCGGTAAGCGACGAGGCGGGCGAATTCCCCGAAGTAGTCGGCGGAAATCTGTCCTCCGGTGCCCCCCACGTAGTGCAGGGAGTAGTTGGAAAGCACCGCGAGGGCCTTGCCTTTGGCAGTCCGGACCGAGACGGTGGCCACTTCGGGATCGACGGGGCCGGCGGGCTTGGTGATGGTGCTTCGGTTGGGGTTCATTTTCACCGTGTCGATCCCGCCGAAGGGGTTGGGTGGCATGGTGCCTTCCTCCAGATACCAGCGGCGGTTCCGCACTTCGTCGGAGACATCGTGGGTGCCGAAGGCGACGCCGGCCGGTTCCAGGTTTTTCACCGCCTGGACGATGGCGGCGACGGTGCCCTCGCGGGCGCGTTTTTGAAAGGCGGTTTCGGGAGCGGGGTCTTCCGATTCGGCTGCGGGTGCGTCGGGATTGTCCTCTCCGTTGTCCCACCAGCGGAGCAGGGCCGCGTGTCTCGGATAGGGGGACGGGGCGCTGTGGGTGTGGGTTCCGGCGAGAAGGATGTTTTCCACGGGCCAACCGGTCGCGGCGGCGGCTTCCTCGCGGATGCGTGAACTGGTCGGTTCCACGATGTAGATCACATCGACGACACAGATGACGACCTTGTCATCGCCGCTGCGCAAGGCGAGGGCGCGGGCGTGGAGAGGATCGTGAACGGAATCGACCGGACGCGGGGAGAAGCTGCCGCGGGGCATCACCGGGAATGCCTGCGGGGTGATGTCGACGGCGGCGGCCCCGGCTTCGAACGGCGCGGCCTTCCCGGACTCTCCCTCCTGGGCGGACAGGGTGGTTCCGGCAAAAGCCAGGGTCAGGGCGGCAACGAGGGCAGATACGACACCCGAGGGCGTCAGGCGGCGGGCGGAACGCGGTGGGAAGGGTGAGAGCGAGGATGTCTGGGAGGCGCGGGATACCGTCATATCCTTATGGTGCCGACATCATTTCGAAACACCATAAGGGAAAACACCGCCATCGCGCTATTCCGGCCGGGATTTTTCCGGCTCCGGCCGCTCACGACCAGGCGCGGCGCAGCACCCGCAGGAAATTCCCGTGGAAGATCGCACTGACGTCGGCATCGGAATAGCCGCGGCCTTTGAGCAGACCTTCGATGCTCTGGAGATCGGCGATGGTGTCGAGATCGGAGGGGCTTTGCTCTTTGCCGAAACCACCGTCGAGATCGCTCCCGATTCCGACGTGCCGCGTGTTGCCGGCGAGTTGGCAAATGTGATCGATGTGGTCGGCGATGTGGGCGATTTTGACCCCGGTAGATTCCGGCGTCGAGCTTCCCCGGTCCCAACCCGGAATCATCATCCAGGCGTCGAAGACCGCGCCGAGGACGGCGTCGCGTTCGATCAACAGACGGATCTGCTCATCGCTGAACTGGCGCGGATCGTTGACGAGGCTGCGGCAGTTCGAGTGGCTCGCCCAGACCGTGCCGTTGTAGAGATCGAGCGCTTCAAAAAAGGAGTCGTCGCTGAGGTGGGTGACATCGAGAATGATGCCGAGTTCGTCCATTTTGCGAATGAGATCGGCACCGCCGGGGCGCAGTCCTCCGACCTGATCGTGCCCCATGGCATAGCGTCCGACCCCGTAGTGCGAGGGTCCCATCGCCCGCAGGCCCGAGGCGTAGGCGCGTTCGAGATAGTCCACCGTGACGATGGAATCGGCCCCTTCGAGGCTGAGGACAAATCCGATCGGTGCCTTGGCCGCCGCCGCCGCGACGGGATCCGACCAGAGGGCGAGATGGGCGTCGAGTTCCGCGAGATTGGTGATCTGGACCATCTCCCCGGCATCGCAGAGGGCGCGATAGTAGGCGAGCTGGCCCTGGGTCATGCCCCAGGCCTGGGCGGGAGACTCCCAGCAGGCCACCGAAGCGCGGGGTTTCATGCAGCCGCCGATCTGGGTTGCGACACAGAGACCGATGCCGCCCCGGCGCATGTCGGGCAGGGCGACGGTGTTGAGAGCGCGGCCCTTGAGATCGGTCATACCCGTCTCGACTTCGCGGATTTTGGCGACCGGCAGGGTGAGGTCGCGATTCCATTCGAGGGCGTTGAGGCTGAGGTCGAGGTGAACGTCGAAGATCAAATTCATGGTTGAAGACTGGAAATGGGCTGGAAATGGAGTCAGGGTATCCCGGAAACCTGCGATGCAAATGAGAAAGATACCCCGTCTGATGTTGGCAATACCATTTTTCACTTTGCTTGGCAACGCACAGGATGACGCCGAGCCCGCCTCCGCCCCCATGGGATACGCGGTGCAGGGCAATGTGGAGATGAATCAAACCCTGCGCGAGACGGAGATGCAGCGCGCCGTGCAGACCGCGCGGGAGCGCAAGGCGCTCAAGGAAGCCATGGCGGGCTACGTGCAAAAACCGACCGACATCACCACGGCGGAGCAATTTCTTTCGGTGAACCGGCCTCCCGGGATGCCCCGGCGCGAGGGCGATACGGAGATCTCGCCGGTGAAAACCTCGACCTAC
The DNA here is from genome assembly GCA_964383345.1 of uncultured Akkermansia sp. Taxonomy (GTDB): domain Bacteria; phylum Verrucomicrobiota; class Verrucomicrobiia; order Verrucomicrobiales; family DEV007; genus Arctic95D-9. Next base: position 3,487 of record CAYLJC010000266.1, read on the forward strand.
GTGCCCGAGTTCCAGACGACGGCGGGTCGGGTGAATCCTTCCTCCGCGCCGAGCGAGTCCGTCCCGATGGCGGAGCCCCCGACCGCCGCCATTCCGCCGGACGAAGAGAAGCGGGGCTTCTTTTCCTTTTTGCGACCCAAGAGAAACCGCCCGGAGGAGACGGCTTCGGATCGCGGAATCCTGCCTCCGCCGTCCGACTACACCACGCCAACGGCCCTTCCGGTCGAGGGTTCCGCGACGGATGCGGCGAGCGCTACGACCGGGGAGGCGATCACCACCGCCACCGTTGCTGCCACCGCCTCGACCGGATCGTCCGACGAAAATCCCGGTTTTCTTCGCCGTCTTTTTGGAAAAGGGAAAAAGGAGGCTTCTCCTCCGATGCCGGTTTCGGTTCCGCCGTATCCCGAAGCGGAGGTTTCTTCCGGGGAAGCGGCCCCTCCTTTGCCCGCCACTTCGTCTTCGCCCTCCCCGACGGAACGCCTCGAAATTCCCTCCGCTCCGGCATTCCAGGGGACAAGCTCTCCTCCGCCCCGGTGAGCTTCGGTTCGCTTCGGCACGAAGAGGACAAAGGGTGGAGTCGGGCGGCCAGGGCGGCTTTACTCAAACATCCCGATCGCTTGTGCTGTGATCTTTTTGGGATCGATCACGGCATGTTTGATTTTTTTGCGGTTCCAAGTGTAGGTCATGTGGACGAGACCGTTCTCGGCCTGGATCATGGCGGGATAAGAAAATTCGCCGGTTTCCTCCCGTTCGATGAAGGCGACCGCTTTCCATGCGATCCCGTCCTCGCTTACGGCCAGGTTCAGCCGGTTGCGTTTGCCCCAGCCGTCCTTGCGGTCGCCGCCGACGTGATTGTAGAGGAGCAGATGACGTCCGTCGGCGAGGGTGAGGGCTTCGATGCCGGAGTTGTTGTTGGGCAGGTTGGTTTCTTCGAGTTCGCTCCAGGTCCTGCCGCCGTCGGTGGAACGATTGGCGATGATTTTTTCACTTTTGGACCGGTAGAGGGCGCGCAGGCTGCCGTCGGCGAGAGTGAGGAGGGTTGGTTGGATGACTTGATAGGGTTGGGTTTCCGGCTCAAAGCGCCGCCACGAGGTGCCGAGTTCGGGTTTCGAGAGGTTTGTGAGTATTTCGAAGTGAAAACGCCAGTCGTTGTTGTGTTCGGTCGAGGAGGGGCAGAGCAGGGAACCATCGGCGAGGGGGAGGGGCTTGCCGCGGACGGGGCCGTCGATGCCTTGGGGGAGGCGGCGGCGGTCGCGGAAAGAGCGTCCGTCGTCGTAACTGACCATGACTTCTCCCCACCAGTTTTTCGGAGTGGGTCCGACTTTGAAAAAGAGGTAGGTGGGTCCGTCGCCGG
>CAYLJC010000267.1:0-4829 GCA_964383345.1 uncultured Akkermansia sp.
GATGTACCATGCAGAAATTCACAGGCGATCATTGCCATGCCCTGAAGGTAGCGGGGAAAACATTTCATTTTTTCGCCAATGGTGTTTTCGTTTGCCACATCATCTTCGACCATCGACGGTGACCTTGCCACCTTGAAATTGCCTGTATCCATTCTGCGCGGGCTCGTCCTGGCGCTGCTCTCCGTTCCTCTTGGTTCCGCGGAGGCGGAGGAATCGCCTCATCCCGAGACCGCGTCAGGGGAGAGGGTGACGGACTTGCAGGCGAGCTATTTTTTCGAGCGCGAGGGCACCATCTCCGCGCGGCGGACCTTTCGTCTCCGGGTGGAGGGCGAGGTATTCACTCGTGGCCCCGTTCTTCATTTCCTGACGGTCTTTCCCGGTCCGGCCGGACTCATTCTTGACACCGGGATGGAGATCGAGACCGTGCTCCGGGATGGGCAACCCGAGCCCTATCGCATCGAAAAAGGAGACGGTTACCTCAGTCTCTGGATCGGGGCACCTGAAGTCACACTGGAGCACCGCGAGCACACCTATACCGTGACTTCGCGTCGGCGGGCGGATTGGCGTCAGGCCGGAGGTGAGTTTTTCGGCGGAATCGACGCCACCGGATACCTCCCCCACGTTCCGATCGACCGGGCCGAGATCGCCGTACGCCTGCCAGAAGGAGTGGTTCCGGCAAAATTTTCCCCGGCGGTGACCGGGTTCGCGGAACCCGCCGGAGCCGATGACAGGGGCTTCGAAACGATCCTCCGGGACAACCACATGACCGTGCGCACGACCCGTCCGCTCGGGGAGCACCACTCCGTGTTCCTCAATCTCGCCTGGCCTTCGGGGACCTTTGCGAGCCAGAGCCTGTGGAAGGAAGTGCTCCTGCAGCATCCCCGCATCCCCCTCGCGGCCTTTTCCGGAGTCCTGTTGCTCTGGGCGCTCGTGATCCTGTTGCTGCGGGTGGCGGGCCGGAGAAGCTTGCCAGTAAAAATCCACGTGGCCAAGGACGATAAATCGCGTTAAGATTGCTCCCATGAATCGACCCGGGACGGGCTCGGTCCCGTTTTCCGGGAGCGCATGTGTGAAGGCATCGAAAAGGTCAAAAGACCGCCTCAGGCGTGCCCCCGCCGCCCTACTCCACGAGGATGAAACATTTTGACGAGAAAGAGCAGTTCGCGCGGACGCGGAAGAGTCTCATCGAGCGGCTCGCCGACTGGGAGGACCAGCGCACCTGGGAGGAATTCTACCAGACCTACTGGCGTCTCATTTACAGCGTCTCGACCAAGGCGGGACTGAGCCGGGAGGAGGCCTTCGACGTGGTCCAGGAAACGGTCCTGGCGGTGGCGAAGCAGTGGAAAAAAGGCCAGAGCTACGATCCTGCCAAAGGATCGTTCAAGACCTGGCTGATGAACCTGACCCGCTGGCGCATCGCGGACCAGTTCCGCAACAAGCAGCGCAATCCTGCGGCGATGAACCAGGCCGGGGGCAGCCCGGGTGGTGACGGTGACCCGCGAACTACCGGAACGATAGAGCGGATCGAGGGGGAGAACGGGGCGGAGGTGCTGGAACAAATCTGGGAGAACGAGTGGAAAACCAATCTCTCCGAAGTGGCGATGGAGCGGGTCAAAAAACTCGTCTCACCGAAGCAGTACCAGATTTTCCACGCCTATGTGATGAAGGAATGGGAGGTCGCCCGGGTCAAGGCCGAACTGGGGGTGAGCCAGTCGCAGGTCTATCTGGCGAAGCACCGCGTCGGTGCTCTGCTCAGGAAGGAAATCGAAGCCCTCAAGAAGGAATTCGCCTGAGCGCCTTCGCCGAAGCCGCGCGTTACCCGCGCACCTTGTCCTTGGCCGCCTCGCATTCGGCCTTGAGGGCGGCGATGTCGCGGGCGAGTTGGGTTTGCAGCCCGGGGATCTCGTGGTAGTTGCCGCTGGCGGCGGCTTTGGCGATGAGGTCCTGGAGAAACAGTTCGCGCTCGGCGATCTTGGCGCGGAAGCGGTCGTCGATCGCCCCGATCTCGGCGCGTTGTTCGTCGGTGACGCTGGCGACGGGCCCGGATTTGGCGAGCCGCTCCATCGCGAGTTCGTAGGCGCTTTTCATTCTTCTTCGTCTGCGGTCGGGGTCTCTGCGGAGGTCTCATTCTCCTCCGTCGTTTCTGCGGCGGGGGCCGCTTTTTTCTTCGCGGGAGCTTTTTTGGCTTCCTCCGGATTTTCCGTCGACGCCTCCGGTTCGGCGGCGTCGAATCGCAACTCGGGAGTGGACTCGATGAGGGCGGTCAGTTCCTCCCAGCCGTCCGTGCGCTGGAGTTGGAAGATGTGGAGGTATATGCGGACGAGTTCAGGATCGTGGTTTTTGAGCAGATCCGCGACGGTGTTCTTGAGTTTTTTGGCGTCGAGTTCGTCGGGGATGTCATCGGCGGCACCTTCGCCGTCGTGCTCGATGCCGAGTCCGTCGAGGAAGGCGATGAGGAGGTCGGGATGCGCCTTGAGCAGCCAGAGCTGCAGGACCTGGGTGGCGATCTCGACCGAACCCCGCAGTTTCACATTTTTCACGAGCCAGTCGATTTGCTCGGGGACGGGTTTCCGCTGGACAAAGACGGGCCGCAGCTTGCGGTTCGCCGCGAGGGAGGCGAGCGAGGCCTTGTAGACGTCGCGCTGTTCGTCACGAAGGTATTGGAAAACGGAGACGGCGGTCTCCGGCTTCACATCTTGAAAAATCTCGTTGGCCGGTTTCATGCTAAGGGAGGGAGAGGGGACAAATTAAGATATGCGAACCATTTTGCGGTACTTCGTGGACTTTGCCAGTAAAGACTGTCGGGAAGTCCGAAAAACCTTCGCAAGCGTCCCGCGGTCGGCGGATCGCTTTTTCCCGCTCTCTCCGGGGGTTTTCCGCTAGCGGCCGATGGACTGGAGCTGCTCGATTTCGCGGATGAACCCGGGGTAGGAGGTCTCGATGCACTCGACTCCCTTGATCAGGGTTTCCCCCTCGGCGAACAGTCCGGCGATGGCGAAGGCCATGGCGATGCGGTGATCGCCCAGGGAATGGATTTCGGCTCCTTTGAGCGGGGTGCCGCCGGTGATTTCCATGCCGTCGGCGAATTCGTCGACGGTCACTCCCATGCGGCGGAGGTTCCCGGCCACGGCGGAGATGCGGTCGCTCTCCTTGACCCGCAGTTCCTGGGCGTCTTTGATGACCGTCTTGCCTTTGGCGAGGGCCGCGGCTACGGCGAGGATGGGGATCTCGTCGATGAGGGTGGGGATCTCGGCACCGCCGATTTCGGTGGCGACGAGTCCGTCTCCAACGACCTCGATGGTGCCCATCGGTTCACAGCCGGATTCGTCGATCCGCTCGGTGATTTTCGCCCCCATGCGGAGGATGACGCTGAGAATGCCGATGCGGGTGGGGTTGAGTCCGACGTCTGAAATGAGGAGCCGCGCGCCTTTCCGCGCCGCCGCCGCGACGATCCAGAAAGCGGCGCTGGAAATGTCGCCAGGGACGTGAATGTCGCGGGATTCGGGGGTTTGCCCCCCCCAGATGGAAATGGTGTCGCCCTCGCGGATGTTTTTCACGAGGAGGTAGTTGAGCATCCGCTCGGTGTGGTCCCGGGACGGATAGGGCTCGCTCACGGTGGATTTCCCCTCGGCGGAGAGGGCGGCGAGCAGAATGGCGCTTTTGATCTGGGCGCTGGCGACGGGCGATTTGTAGTCGATCGGGGACAGTCCGGGGCGGCCGGTGATGGTGAGCGGCGGGGTGCAGCGCTCGCCCTGGCCTTTGATTTTCGCGCCCATTTTTTCCAGGGGCAGGGCGATGCGGTTCATGGGGCGCTTCGAGAGCGAGGCGTCGCCGGTGAGGGTGGTGACAAAAGGCTGCGAGGCGAGGATGCCCGCGAGGAGCCGCATCGTGGTGCCGCTGTTGCCGCAGTCGATCGGCTTGCCGGGGTCCTTGAATTGTCCGCGACAGCCGTGGACGCGGATGTGGGTGCCGCCGGCCCCGAGCGTTTCGATTTCCACGCCCATGGCGGTGAGGGCGTGCATCGTGGCGAGACAATCCTCGCTCGCGAGGAACCCGGTGATCTCGCAAGGGCCGTTGGAGAGGGCGGCGAACATGAGCGCCCGGTGGGAGATGCTCTTGTCGCCGGGGACGGAGAGTTCCGCAGCGAAATCTTTCACTTTTTGGATACGGAGTTCGGCCATGATGAGGTTTGCAGATGGAGGTTTCCGGTGGCGGAGGATCAGAGCGCTTCGCGCAGGGCGCGGGCCTCGGACAGAAAGCGGAGGAGACGATCCCTGTCAAGGGCGTCGAGGGTTTCTTTCCACATTTGGAGTTCGCGAATGAGTTCGCCGAGTTGTTCCGAAACGGCGAGGTGATTGTCGGACAGGATTCCGGCCCACATGGCTTCGGGTCCGGCGGCGACGCGGGTGGTGTCGCGGAATCCGCCCCCGCTGAGAGGGGCGGCTTCGGGGATGCGACCGAGGACGGAACGCGTCAGCGCCGAGGCGACGAGATGGGGAAGGTGGCTGATGGCCCCGACGAGTTCATCGTGCCGCTCCGGCGAGAGCCGGGTCACGACTCCGCCGAGGGATTCCCAGAAAGTCCGGAGCCGCCGCAGGAAACGATCGTCGAGTTCGGTTTCCCGGGTCGGGGTCAGAATCACCGCCGCTTCCTCGAAAAGGGTCGCCTCGGCGAAGGAAATTCCTTTTTTTTCCGAACCGGCCATGGGATGGCTGCCGAGGAAAGTGCCGCCGCGGGAGGCCACGAGCGGAGCGATTTCCCGCACGACGGTGGTTTTGACGCTGCCGACATCGGTCACGAGCACCTCGGAACCGATCGGGAAAGGCTTC
>CAYLJC010000268.1:0-4826 GCA_964383345.1 uncultured Akkermansia sp.
GGACTTGTGATCGTGGCAGCGCGCACACGCGATGGAACTCGCCAGCATCCCTCGGGAGAGGGCGTCGATCTGCTCGTCGATCACATCGGCGGCAAACTGCTTGTCATTGTTTTCGGTCAGTCCTTTCGGTCCGAAGGCGAGGAATCCGGTGGCGATGAGGAGGCGGGCGCGCTCACTCTCGTTTTCCGCCTCGATCAGGTCACCGGCGATTTGTTCCCGCAAAAATTGATCGTAGGGCAGGTCCGCCGCGAAAGATTCGATGACGTAGTCCCGGTAGCGCCAGGCGTGGGGATACGTCAGGTTCGCCTCTTTCCCGTTCGACTCGGCGTAGCGCACCACGTCGAGCCAGTGCCGTCCCCAGCGGACGCCGAAGCCCTCCGAGGCGAGCATTTGATCCACCGCACCCTCGAGATCGCCGAGGGTGAATGCCGCCGCCGCTTCGGGAGAGGGAGGCAGGCCGGTCAGGGCAAAACCGAGCCGTCGCAGCAAGACCACCGGCTCGGCCTCCGGAGAAGGAGCAAGGCCAGCGGATTGCAGCTTCGCAAAAACAAAGCGGTCTATCGCGGTCCCGTTCCAGGCCTCGTCCGTCACCGGGGGCGGATCCGCCATCACCGGCGGACGATAACTCCAATGCTTCTCCCAGCCCTCGGCCCGTCCGCCCCGGCCCACCGCCTCTTTCCCCGGTTCGCGCGGATCGGGGGCTCCGGCGGCGATCCAGGCCTCGAAATCCGCACTGACCGCATCGGGCAATTGCGGCTTGCGCGGCGGCATCTCGAGATCGGGATCCTCGTGCCGCATCGCCGTGAGAAGCAGGCTTTCCCCCGGTTTCCCCTCCACCACCGCCGCGCCGAGATCCCCGCCCCGCCGCAGCGCCTCGCGGTCATCGACACGAAGGCTGCCCTTGGCTTTGCCCGACTCCACCGAGTGGCATTCGTAACAATGCTTCACGAGGACCGGCCGTATCTTCTTTTCAAAAAAATCCAATCCCGCCGGATCGTTATCGACAGCCCCGGCGACGGGAATCACCAGCCCAGAGAACAAAGCGAATAAGAAAAAAGGTTTCATGGTGTGATTGCGGAAGGTTCGGAATCTTGTTTGTATTCCAGCCAGCCCGCCGTGGAACCGGCAGGCCAGTCGGCGCTGAGGGAAATCAAGTCCTTTTCCCCCTCTTTCCAGAGGAGCCATTGTGCCGTGCCGGTGACCGGATCCGGCGCCGCAAAAGAAAGTGCGTCGTTTGCCTTCCACGAAGGCAGGCTGCGGCATTTCCAGCCGGGATGAGGTCCCGAGACCAGTTCGCTCGCTCCGCTGGCGAGGTCGATCACCGCGACGGCGTCACTTCCGCTCTCGACCACGGCGAGGCGGCGGCCATCCGGTGACAACACAAAATACCCCAAATCCATGGGCAGTGCCCCCTCCTCTGTCGGCACCTCGCGAACCTCGCCACCCGCTCCGGGGACAAGATAGAGGCGCGGCTGCCGCACCATTTCCCCGCCCCGCATCGGGAGGCTTCCCGGCTGACTCGCAAAAAGGACATCCCCTCCCGGCAACACCGCAAGACGCGGGGCAAAAGGGAGGATGGCGAGGGCGAGTTCTTCCCCCCGCGACACGTCTCCCACTCCCTTTTCCTCCTCAAGCGACTCGAGCACACGCCCCTCCGCATCGAGCAGATCGCGACGCAGCACCCGCATGAGAGGCCCTTCTCCAGACCCGAGAGGGGCCAGCACCACGAGGCTGCGTCCGTCCGGCATCCAGGAAAATGCGGAACCGCCCCCTCCCGCGATGATCCCGCGAGAAGTGCCGTCGAGGTGGATCCACTCGAGGTCGTGCCCTTTTTCCCCGCTCGCTCGACTCACTGCCAGCACCGGAAACACCGGGGAAAGCTGCATCGCCACGACGTTTCGCAGACTGCGTCCGACGATCTCCGCGACCTTCCAGGTGCCCTCGTCATCGCGCCGGACCAAAGCCAGTTCGTGGAAAAAAAATCCCCTCTCTTCCTCCGCACTTTCCGCACTTTCCGCACTCTCTGCTTCTTTCTTCTCCCCTTTCCCGATGAGCGATTGCCACGCTTTCGGGGCATCGGCCAGAGCAGCCGCCACCGCCTCGCGATTCTCCGCCAGGGCGAGGTGCAGGGCATTGAGCAAAATCTCGTTTTCCCCTCCCGGGATCCGGGCGAGGAGCAGATCGATGCGGTCCGCGTCACCATGGAGCACCACCGTCGAACCGAGCAATTCCGGCATGTGGGCCGCGAGTTTTTCAACACGCCCCGCCTCCGCCGCAGGCAGGAGCGATCTCAATTCCTCCCAGCGCGAGGCGAGCCGGATTCGGTGAACCACAAGGCTCCCTCCGTCGGAAGACCAACTGACCTTCTCAGCGAGAAGCCGACCCGGCTCCGCATCCTCCGTGGCCAGCGAACCGGTGAGCCTCCCGCTTGCATCCGTGAAATGCAGTTCGTGCCCGATCACCACCGCAGCGCTGGATCCGTCCGGGGACCAGACCGCCCGCTCCTTCGGCTCGCAGGCGCAAAGAGCGAAGAGAAAAACAAAAGCGGGGATGGCATGTTGTGTTTTCAAGGGAGCAAATCGGGAAAAAGGTTCAGGAGCGAGGAGAGCCCGTCGAGATCACCGCGAGGCGTCCGTCGGACTCGACCTGGTAGCGGGTCCAGGGAGAAACGGAGGAAGTGTTTTTGTCAGTGGAATCGCTTGCCGAATGCTTCACCGCCGCCGGAAATCTCTCCGCTCGCGAGTCGTGGCCGCTTCGGTAGCCCAGACCGGCGGCAAGGGCGAGAACCGCCAGCGCCGCCGCGATTTTGAAGCCCCCGCTGAAAAAGCGAAGATCGGGCCACCGGCGGGCGGGTGCCCGGTCCGGTGCGGAGGGATCCGCCCGAAAGAGCTCGGGACGTTTTTTGACAACCTCGCCAGTGAGCTGGAAGGCCTCGCGAATTGTCGCGGCGGTCTCGCGGAGATCCTCTCGTTGCGCCAGGAGCGACTCCAGGAGGGCTTCCACTTCTTCGGGGAGTTCGCCGAAAGATTGGTCGATGAGAAGGGTTTCGAGTTGTTGGGTGGTCATGATGGGGAGGGGTGGCTTATTCTTCGGGTGGGTGGGCGATTTGTTGGCGCACCGCACGGATCGCGTGGTGCAGGCGGGAGCGCACCGTGCCCGTGGGGATGGCGAGGGTTTCGGCGATTTCCGCGTAGGAAAGTTGATGGGTGAAACGCAGGTCGAGGACCTCGCGATGGTCCGCCGAAAGAGCGGCGATAGCGTCGCAGGCGGGTCCGAGCCGGGGATCCTCGGGTACCGGGGTTTCCGCTGCCGATTCCTCTCTCAGGACGGGGAGGATCACCTCGCGCTCCCGGTAGCCGCGCTTCCACGCCGCCCGGCTGAGATGGCGGGCGATCCCGAAAAGGTAAGCCCGCGGCGACTCCGGGCGGACCCCTTTTTCCAATCCTCGCGCCAATTCGACAAAGGTATCCTGCACGAGATCCCTCGACACTTCCGCATCCCCGTGACGACGGGAAAAATAAGACGCGAGGTCGTCCGCCGCGTCTCTGAAGAGTTTCTCAAGGTCGGGGGGATTTTGTATGGCTTCCAAGAAGGTGGAGGGTCGCAGTCGGTGAAAAGAGAAAACGGAACAAACCGCTTCCATTCACTACGTGTCTCCATTGTCCGAAAAAGTTCACTCTCCTGTCGATTTTTTTTACCGACGGAGTTCGCTCCGGTGAACGCCGCGCCATTCTTGACCGGGCCATGCCATCCGGGATGGAAAAAAGCGATCCCGATCAGGCGAGCCGCTTCGTCCGCCTGACTCCCGCAGGAGAGGCGGAGGAAGAGGAGGGCCGGGTGATCCCTGCGGGTTTTGTCCTGCCCGAAGGGTACTCCGGCGATGGCAGCGGCTACTGAGCCGGGGAAATTACTTGAGTTTGGCGAGGTACTTCGCCGGGTTTGCATTGAATTTCTTGACGCAGGGCTTGCAGCAGAATTTCACCTCGCGGCCCTCGTGCTTCATGGTGATCACCTTGCCCATACTGCCGAGAGTGTTGTCGGTCACGAGACACACTTTGAGCGGATACGAGGAGGCGATCGCCGAAGTGAGCAAACCGGTGCCGAGGAAGAGGCCGGTCAGGAGGATCAGGGTCAGTTTCATCATTTCGTGGGGTATCATAACTTGGGTGATGTGTGGGATTCACGGGAAACGCCTCTTTTCAGCGGTTCCATGCGTGTAACTCCGCCGACGCCTCGATCCCTCGGAAAATCTTATGAAACCTCTTTGGCGAGTCGTTCCCGGAGCGCCTGGCGGGCGCGGTAGACGCGCGATTCGACCGCCTTGGCGGTGCAGCCGAGCGTCCGTGCCACTTCGACTTGGCTCATCTCCTCGACGGTGAACAGCAGCAGCGCTTCGCGCAACTCCGGGGGCAGCGCGGCGATGGCACGGGACAATGCCGCCGTTTTCTCCCGCAGCACGGCGGCCTCGTCGGGCGGCACCCCGCCGTCCTCCGCCTCGTGGACGGGGTTGCCTTCCTCATCATCCAGCGGCACCCCGGGATGGCGTTTTCTCCAGCGGAGCTGACTGCGGGCGAGATTCGCGGCAATGTGGAAAAGATAAGTGGAAAACGCCGCCACGGGTTTGTACCGATGACGTCCCGAATAGAGCCTGACAAAAGTCTCCTGGGTGAGATCCATCGCGGTGGCGTGATCCCCCACCATTCGCAGGAGAAAGGCGGCGACCCGCTCCCGCCAGCGGTCCATCAGCTCGTTGAGGGCGAGGTCCTCCCCTCCGGCCAGCCTCCGCATCAGCTCCACATCGGTATCCGCCCTTTCCTTCATGCGAC
>CAYLJC010000269.1:0-4823 GCA_964383345.1 uncultured Akkermansia sp.
CTCATCCCCATTGAGGAAGCGATCCAAGATCTCGACGGGATAGACGCGATCCGCTCGACCGCGGCGCAGGGCATCGGCACGATCACGGTGGAAGTGGAGAGCACCTATGATGTCCGCGACATCATGGACGATATCAAAAGCCGCGTCGATGCCATTCAGAATCTCGCCGAGGAAGCGGAGAAAGCGACCCTCTCGGAGTTGCTCATCAAGGCGCAGGTCATGAGTATCGCCGTCTCGGCCGATACCGACGAGACGACCCTGCGCGAACTCGCCGAGCGGATCCGGACGGGCTTGATCACCTTCAAAGGCGGGGAGTCGCCGGTGACCCAGGCGGTGCTCGCCGGCGTGCGCGACCACGAGATTTCGATCGAGGTTTCCGAGGCCACGCTGCGCCAGTACGGCATCACCTTCGACGAGGTCGCGGCGGCGGTGCGGAGCTCCTCCCTCGATCTTCCAGGGGGTTCCGTCAGGACGAAAGGCGGCGAGGTCATGATCCGGACCGAGTCCCGTCGCTACACCGCCGAAGAGTTTTCCCCCATCACCGTGATCACCCGACAGGACGGCTCTGTCGTCACTCTCGGCGAGATCGCTGTGATTCGCGACGGTTTCGAGGAGGAAGAGATCGAGTCCCGTTTCAACGAGACCCCCGCCATCCTCATCAATGTCTATCGCGTCGGCAACGAAGACACCATCAAAATCGCGAACACCGTCAAGACCTACGTCTACGACGTGGCGCCCGAGACCCTTCCCGCCGGGGTCACCCTCGAGATCTGGAAGGACGACTCCGCCTACCTCTCGGGCCGTCTCGATCTGCTCGCCAAAAACGGGATTTTCGGGCTCATCCTCGTGACCCTGGTCCTCGCCCTGTTTCTCCGGCCCAGTCTCGCGCTCCTCGTCGCCCTCGGGATTCCGGTGGCTTTTGCCGGTGCCATCGCCACGATGCCTTACCTGGGCATCTCGCTGAACATGATCTCGCTCTTCGCCTTCATCCTCGTGCTCGGCATCGTCGTGGACGACGCCATCATTGTGGGGGAAAATATCTACCGCCGCATCCGCGACGGCGAGGACCCGCGCGACGCTGCGCCCCTCGGAACCAAGGAAGTCGGCGTGGTCGTGACCTTCGGAGTTCTCACCACGATGGTGGCCTTCACCCCCATGCTGGGCCTCAGCGGAGTGAGTGGAAAAATCTGGCCGAACATTCCTCTGGTGGTCATCCCCACCCTGCTCTTCTCGCTCCTCCAGTCCAAGCTCGTTCTCCCCGCGCACCTCGCCCTCCTCAAGCCCGCCAGCGAAAGGAAGGCTCCGGGACCCATCCTGCGTTTCCAGCACCGCATTTCACGTGGACTGGAGCGGTTTGTCGAGAGGGTCTACCAGCCCTTCCTCGCCCGCGCCCTCCACTTCCGCTACCTCGTTCTGACGGGCTTCCTCGTCCTGCTTCTCGTGAGTTTCACCACGGTGAGCTCGGGCTGGCTCCGCTTCGTCTTTTTCCCCGAAATCGAAACCGACGTGGTCATCGCCAAGGTGAAATTGTCACCAGGGGTCGCCTACGAAAAAACCGTTGCGGTGGTTCGCCGGATGGAGGAAAAAGGCGCGGAGCTGGAGCGTTTTTTCCAGGACCGGGAAGGTCGCCCGATGATTCGCAACATGCTCACGAGCATCGGAACACAGCCTTTTCTCGAAGATATTTCGGGGATGGGAGGAGGCCCGCCCCGATCCTCCAATATCGGCGAAGTCATGATCGAGATGGTCCCGGCGGCGACCCGCGATTTCACCGCCGCCGAAGTGGTCTCGAAATGGCGCGAACTCGTCGGCCCCATCCCCGGCGCCGTGGAGCTGACCTTTTTTTCCGAATCCGCCGCCGGCGGCAACGCCATCGACCTCGAGTTGGTCGGCAACGATCTCGACAAACTCGAAGCCGCCACCGAAGCCACCAAATCCGCCCTCGAACGCTTCACCGGGGTGATCGACATCAGCGACTCCAACACCGAGGGCAAACGTGAATTGAAGCTGAACATCCGCCCCCGCGGAGAAGCTCTCGGCCTGAGGCTTGACGATGTCGCCCGTCAGGTCAGGCAGGGATTTTACGGAGAAGAAATCCAACGGCTGCAACGGGGCAAAAACGAGGTCAAAGTCTTCGTCCGCTATCCGAAAGCGGAGCGCAAGTCCATCGCAGACCTGGAAAACATGAAAATCCGAACACCCGATGGTATCGAAGTGCCATTTTCCGAGGTCGCGACCGCCACCTTCGGACGCACCTACGCGGCCATCCAGCGGACCGACCAGCAGCGCGCCATCCGGATCACCGCCGACATCGACAAGACCACCGGGGCCAATGCCAACGAGGTGGTCGCCGCGCTCACCGCCGGCAGTGTCGAGCGCGGCCGGCTGCAGCAGTGGCGGGTCAATATCGCGAACTGGTTCCGCGAGCGCCGCGGGCTCGAGCCGCTCCCCGAACCCGAAGCGGGTCCTCTCCTCGAGATCACTCGCCGCTATCCCGGCGTTTCCTACAGCTTCGAGGGCGAGCAGAAGGACCAGGCCCAGTCGCTCGAAGAAATCGGGGAAAAATTTGTCCTCGCGTTGCTGGGAATGTACGTCCTCCTGGCCATTCCGCTGCGGTCCTATGTCCAGCCTTTCATCGTCATGTCGGTGATCCCCTTCGGTCTCGTCGGAGCCATCGCCGGACACATTTTGTTGGGATTCCCTCTGAGCATCATGAGCATGTGCGGGGTCGTGGCGCTCGCCGGGGTGGTGGTGAATGACAGTCTCGTTCTCGTCGATTCTGCCAATCGCCGCGTCGCGGACGGCATGACCCTCTACGAGGCCGCCTGCAAAGCGGGGACGGCACGGTTCCGCCCCATCCTGCTCACTTCGTTGACGACCTTTGTCGGGCTCATGCCCATGGTTCTGGAGACGGATATCCAGGCCAGGTTTCTCATTCCCATGGCGGTCTCCTTGAGTTTCGGAATTCTCTTCGCCACGGTCATCACCCTCCTCCTGGTCCCCTGCATTTACCTGATGCTCGACGATCTCGGCGCTCGTTGGCACATCCATCGAAACTTGCCCGGGAACGCCCCCGGCGATTGACCGCCCTCAAAACGGGAACATTTCATAAGCGTTTGTCATTTCTTCCGTCGGGTCGGATACTACATCGAACATGAGACGATTCCGCTGGCTGATACGACGACTCCTGGGTGGTGCCCGGGATTTCGTCCATGAAAACGCGATCGATCCCCTCCCCATCCGCCACGGTTTTCGCGGCTACCGGGCCTCCCACCTCCGCGCCGACGCGGCAGCGGGGCTGAACGTCGCCCTGCTCGCCTTTCCCCAGGGCATGGCCTACGCCGCCATCGCCGACCTCCCCATCAAATACGGGCTGGTCACCGGAGCGGTCGCCGCCATCGTCGCGCCTCTCTTCGCCGGGTCGAGGCACACCATCCTCGGACCGACCAACGCGACGGCTTTCATGCTTTTCGCCAGCCTGGCCTCCTTCGCCGCTCCGGAGAGGCTTTTTTATCTCCCGCTCCTCGTCCTTTTCATCGGAGTCCTCCTCGTCATCGGAGCCTTTTTCCGGGTCGCCGAACTGGTCCAGTACGTGAGCCGTTCGGTCGTGGTCGGCTACATCACCGCGGCGGCGGTGCTCATCATCGCCAATCAACTGGCTCATCTTCTCGGAATCCGGATGCCCGAGGGAGTCTCGGGTGAAACAAAAACATTCTTCACCATCCTGCAGAGCACTTTCTCGGCGATCGATACGCTGCGGTGGGAGGCTGCCGCCCTCGCGGCGGGGACGTTCCTCCTCTGGCAGTTTCTCAACCGCCGCCTCCCCCGCCTGCCCGTCTTCGCGATCACTCTGGTTGCGATGTCAGGACTCTACGGCCTGCTCCGGCACCACGCGGGATGGGATCTCGCCACCTTCACTTCCTTTTCCATCGCCGATCTCGCCCCGCAGTGGCCGCAGATCAGCTCGCGGGGATTTTTCGCTGACATCAGCCGTCTCATCGGGATCGCTTTTTCCATCGCCTTCCTCGCCGCGCTGGAAAACTCCGTCATGTCCAAGTCCCTCGCCAGCCGGGTCGGCGGACGCCCCGATGTCAATCAGGACATGCTCAGCGTGGGCATCGCCAACATCGCCTCGTCCGTCACCGGCGGCATGCCCGCCTCGGGTTCCCTGACCCGTTCGGCGCTGAACTTCAGCAGCGGATCGGCCTCACGACTCTCCAGCATCATCAGCGGGTTGCTCTGCCTCGGCGGACTCCTCGTCCTCGGCGACTTCATGGATCACGTGCCGAAGTGCGTCATCGCGACTCTCGTCGTCTGCATCGCCACCTCGGTGATCAACCGCCACCACATCCGCATTTCCCTCTACGCCACGGCGGAGGACGCCGCCGTGCTCATCACGACCTTCCTCAGCGCCCTCGTCATGCCCCTGAACATCGCGATCTTCCTCGGGGTCGCGATTTCCATCGTCCTCTACCTCCGCGCCGCCAGCCAGCCCTATCTGACAGAGTACGAATTCTCCGAAGAGGGGGAGCTGCGTGAGGCCGGGGAAAAGCGCGCCCGCCCCATTCCCGCGATTTCCATCGTTCACGTGGAGGGCGATCTGTTCTTCGGCGCGGCCGAGCTGTTCCGCACCCAGATCCAGAAAACCTCCCTCGATCCCGATCTCCGGGTGATCATCCTGCGCCTCAAGAACGCCCGCCATCTCGACGCCACCAGCGTGGTCGCCCTCGAGGAGATGGTCCAGTTCCTCCGCAAGCTCGATCGCCACGTCATCATCAGCGGCGCGACCACGGACGTCTACCGCGTGCTCCGGAACGCCGGCT
>CAYLJC010000270.1:0-4801 GCA_964383345.1 uncultured Akkermansia sp.
GACTCCGGGGGCGACCTCGGTTCCGTTGGTGCCGGGCTCGGGTTCCTCCTTTTCGGCCATCAGTTCCGCGCGAGGCTTGGTGATCGAATCGACCAGAAAACTGCGGATTTGGAAGACGTGTCCCTGGAGTTTTTGCTCCTGCTCCAGTTTTGTTTTCAGGGTGGCGAGGCGATCTTCGAATTCCTTGTCGAGCTTCGTTTTCTCCTCGGGGCTTTCTTCTTCCCCTTCCTTCCGTTTTTCGGGAAATTCGGCCGAAACTTCGAAGGTCAGGGGCAATTCGTTGAGGTCGTTCTTTTCACCGACGGAGATCGTATAAGTGAAGCCGTCGAAGGTGGTGATGGTAAAGTGTGTCGTGTCGGTGGGGTGCGCCTCTTTGTCCTCACCGACAAAAACATCCTCGAACTGGGCGTTGGAGAAGGCGTTTTTCATGCTGGAGACTTTGGCTTGGTCAAGTTTCTCCCCGGCGGCGGCGTTGGCGAGGGTGAAATCCTCCGATTCGGCGGAGCGCTCCAGTTTCCAATCGTTTTCTTTCTCCTTGGTTTGGATGGCGATGGATTTGATTTTTTCGACTTTGAAGAACGTCTTGTCGATCCATTCGGTGGGATCGGTCTTTACTTCGGAGAAGGTTTCGCCCACCAGATAGACCGCATTGCTGTCTCCGCGTTTGACGTAGCGCCCGGCTTCCGAGGTGGCCATGCCGCCGCTGAAGGGATCGGGCCGACCTTCGGAGCGCTCGTAGACCTTGCCGAGCCAGAGAGCGCCGAGATCCTTGCCCTCTTTGTCTTGAAAAGTCAGCAAGGTGGCGGCTTCCTCGGGTGTGGCGGCCTCGTCGGGGGCGACCAGACCGAGGCGGCCATATTGGCTCGGTCCTATGGTGATGGGTTGGACGATGTTGAGGTCCCAAATGATGCGCAGAAGCTGGATGACGGGCTCGGCATCGGCGGCGTAGCCGTCGCGCTCGCTCACTTCCCAGGTCGTTTCCCCTTTGGCGAGCGTCAGGGAGTTTTCTTTCTCCTTGACGACCACTTTGGCCACTTCGTTGAGAGGGAAGTCGGGGTAGACCTTCTTTTTATCGGTTGTCGAGGTGACGGTGGAGACAGAGCCTCCGCCGGAGAAATGGAGGATCACCGCCACCGCGGAAATGATGGAGAGGGCGATGAGGAGACGGGTGAGTGCTTTGGTTCCCATGATGCGTGCAACGTTAGGATTGAATGAAAGAGGAGGGGAGGGGGCGGATCAACGCGCCGCCGTGCGACGGCGACGATAGATGGCGAGTCCGATTCCGAAGAGAATGACGGCGATCGGCATGACGAGGGTGTTTCCGAATTTGTAGGTCGCGAGTTTGCGACGGAATTCGCGGGTCACTTCTTTTTGCAATTCCCGTTCGCGCCGACGGAATTCGATTTCCTGCTGCTGCAGGTTTTTCATTTCCGCCTGCACTTCGGGGGAGAGCAGGGCCTGGTCGATGCTCTCGGGGGTTTGCGAGAGCAATTCGTTGAGACGGCCTTCGACTTCTTTGGCCTTGGCGCTGAAGTCGGCGACCTCGGCGGCGTATTTCTCCTGGGCCTCGCGGTACCATTCGCTCTGCTTGGTGAAGGGGCGGCGCACGCTGGTGCGGCTGCGGACGTTGATGAGATCGGGGTCGCCCGACATTTGCTCGGCCGCGTTCTGCACGAGAGTGAGGTTCTCGTTGAGCATTTCGGGAATGACGATGTTGAGCCCGGGGATCTGGTTGCGGCGCACCACGTTGGCGTCGTAGATGAAGTCGACGTCCGCGATCAGGAGGACGCGTCCGGGAGCGGTCGCTTCCTTGAGCGAGGCGTCTTCGTCCTGGTCCTTGGCCTCGTCCGTTGCTTTGTCGGCTTCCTTGGACTCTTCGGAGGGTTCGCCGTCTTGCGCGGCCTTTTCTTCCGTCTCCCCTGCTTCGGGTTCGGGTGTTTCCTCCTCCCCGGCGGCGGGGTTGCCTTCCGGGAAAGCGGTGGAAAACTCGCCCGAGAGTCTCAGGACGAGGGTGCGCGGGGTCCCGTGGGATTCGAATTTTTCGCGGATGCGATCCGCTCCTCCCTCCTGGGTGGGGTCGGCGTCGAAGGAGCCGATGAGCTGATTCTGGGACGAGGAGATGACGAGGGGATCGGCCGTGATTCCCGCCGGGGGCGACACTTCAAAAGCGCCCGGAGTCAGCATGTTGAGTTGGTTCAGCATGCTGGTCATCGGATCGGTCAGGCCGGGGGAATCGGCTTCGTCGCCGAGTGCGTTGCGGTCGAGGGTGAGAAAGGTGGGGGAGAAGTTGCCGCGACGAATGATCTCCGAACCGAAATCGAGATCGGCGAGGACGCGGTTGGCATCGTAGGTCACGCCCCAGGCTTTGAAGAGCTTATCCAGATCCGAACTGGGAGCCGGTCCGCCCTGGGGCGGCATGCCGGGCATCTGCGGCTGGCCTTGCGGCGCGAGGGCGCGCGCGTAGAAGAAATTCGGGTCGACGAAGGCGATGACATTGCCGCCCTGGAGGAGATACTGGTCGATCGCGAACTGGCCTTCGTCGGTGATGTCGTAGGGATGGACCACGATCAGGGTGGAGGTCCCGGCGGGGATCTCGGAGGAGGTCGAGGGGATCACCTCAACTTCGTAGTCCTTGCCGAGCAGTTCGTAGAACATCCACGGCTGCTGCGGCGGGGCCTGGAAATTGCCGCCGAATCCGCCGCCGATGGCCATGCCTGACATGACGACGATTTTTTTGTTCTTGCCGTCGTGAACGCTGGAAACGGCCCGGGCGAGGTCGTACTCGAGGGAAGTCTCGGGGCGGGCCGGGACGAAGGGAATGGCCTCGACCGAATCGAGGCAATGGATCGCGATACCGAAATACAACTCGTTGTTGGTTTCGCCGGACACGCCTGACTTTAGACCATCGATGATGGCGGAGTCCTCCGCATCGGTGTTGGGTTCGGGGTTGAGTTTCTTCACCGTCAGCATTTTGATTTTCTGGGTTTCGAACTCACCGGCTTCGTTGGTCACCTCGATCTCTTTGACCGGTGCCGCGCGGACGAATTCCGCGAGGAGATCCTCGACCCGGCGGGCGCGGGAGCGCTCTCCCGGGCTCATCACCTTGCTGTCGTCGGTCACGTAGTAGCGGATCTGCACGGGGGTGTCGAGGCGTGAGAGTATGTTCCCGGTGCCTTCGGAGAGGGTGTAGGTGTCGTACTCTGTCAGGTCGGCCCGGAGGCTGATTTTCCCGGCGAGAAAGTTGACGAGCAGGGCGATCACGAAGATCGCGGCAAGACCCGCGAGGGCGGTGTTGCGGCGGCTCAGCTTGGGAGATTGGTGGTCTTTCGATTCACTCATGTTGTCGATCGTAAGAGGGGTTGGGGAAAAGGGAGGTTCAGGCGCGTTTCAGTCGGATCGCCACCGACGTCGCGAAGAGGCAAAAGGTGATGAAGCTGAGGAAAAAGACGATGTCGCGCAGGCCGAGGACACCCTTGGCCAGTTCGGTGAAGTGGGGCATCACCCCGAGCACGTTGACCAGTTTGAGGATCGGCCAGAAAACGAGCCAGCCGCCTTTGAGGTTCATGAGCAGTTCGCTGAGATGCGGCAGCCCGCCGAGCCAGAGCATCATGCAGATCGCGACCGAGACGAGCAGGGCGACGAGCTGGCTGCGGGTGATCGCGGAGATCACCGAAGTCACCGCGAGGAAGCAAAGCGCGACGAAGAAGGTCGCGACAAAACCGGCCAGAACGACCCCGTTGTCAGGATCGCCGAGGAAATTGATCGTCCAGACGATGGGGAAGGAGAGTACCAGCATCGCAAAAAGAACCACCGCCGCCGCGAGGTATTTCCCGAGAATGGCGTGCCAGGGCGCCAGCGGCATCGTCAGCATCAGCTCGAGGGTGCCGAGGCGTTGCTCCTCGGACCAGAGGCGCATTCCCACCGCCGGAGCGATCAGGACGAGATACCAGGGCAGATACTGGAAGTAGGGGAGGAAGAGGTCTGCCTCGCCTCCTTCGAGAACCCCGGTGAAGAAGAACGAGAGGGTGTTCGAGATCCCGAGAAAGACCACGAAGAGAACGTAGGCGATCGGGGATGTGAAATAACTCTTCAACTCGCGTTTGAAGATGGTCCGCACCTCGCGGGGCAGCACGAAAAAGAGGATCGCGACGAAGATCGCCGAGACGATCAGCGTCGGAATGGCGAATTCCAAAACAAGGGTGAGTAAGGCATCCATGAGGACTCTGATAAATGGGGGTTGAATTGTCTCCGGGAAAAAAGGTTCGTTGGTGCGGCGAGCCGCTGTCGTTTATTTCTCGGCGTCGGTTTTGGTGATCTCGCGGAAGAGCAGATCAAGGCGACCTTCCTCGACCCGGAGCTCCTCGACGGAGAGGTTTCTCTCCTTGCAGACCCCGAAAACGGAGGCGCTCAGCTTGTCGATTTTGCCTTTGGCCGGAGTGATCCGGGCGGTGATGCCGTTCTCGTCGGAGGCGAGCGTTTCGACCGAGGCCACTGTATCGAGTTTTTCCAGTTCCGCCTGGATCCCTGATCCGGCGAGACCGGAGGCGCGCAGGGTGACGATGCCGGCGTTGCTCGCCTTGGCCATCAGCTCCGCCGGAGTGCCGTCGGCGATGATGCGGCCGCGATCGATGATGATCGCACGGGTGCAGGAGGCTTCGACTTCCTCGAGAATGTGGGTGGAGAAAATGATCGCTTTGGTTTCCCCCATGCGTCGGATGAGCTGGCGGATCTCCTGTTTCTGGTTGGGATCGAGACCGTCGGTGGGTTCGTCGAGGATCAACACTTCCGGATCGTGGATGAT
>CAYLJC010000271.1:0-4799 GCA_964383345.1 uncultured Akkermansia sp.
CTCAGTCGGGTGATTTCCTCCACGGTCATCTCCCCCTGCCGGAAGACGAGGCGATAGCGGACCGAGAGCGGTTCTTCGGGGATGAGATCGGTCGCGAAGTAGGTGCCGAAGCGGCCGTACTGGCGTTCGCTGGCTCGCGCCGGCTTGGGATTGTCGGGATGGTCGAGGTAGGCGACGGTGAAAAACCTGCCGTCGAGGAGAATACACATGCCTTTCCAGGGCAGGTTCCGGGTCCGTTCGTTGTCGGTCGTCGGCGACCAGTTGATCGCGATGCCGGGTTGGCCGACGCCGGAGTCGGGGCGGATGAAGTAGGTGGCGTTCTGGCTGCTTTCGGAGACCTCGTTGTGCGCGCGGAAATGAAATCCGGCGTGTTGGGGGTCGCCGTCGAGTCGCAGGGACGGCACCGTGGGAGTGAGCTTCGATTCGAAGTCGACGACGAGATCCTTCGCGGGGAAGGAAAACCGCATGGTCCGCTCCTCGGTGGCGAAGACCTGCCCGTCGTCTCCGATCCAATCGATCACGGAAGTGAAGCGGGCCGATGTTTCCCCCGCCTCCCTGGCCTCGAAACGCCGGTGGACCTGATGGGCCTTGCGGCAATGCCAGGTATCGACGTTCTCCCGGACTTCGCCGTCGCGGTCGGTGTAGCGGATCCTGGAAAAGCCGTAGTAGATTCCGCGGTGATGGGTGAATTGCCCGCCGGGGCCTTTGCTGAGGAACGTTCCCGGTTTGTCAGGACGATGGATGTGGCAAAAAGGTTTGTAGGTTTCCTCCCGTCTCTCCGGGGAACTCTCGTCGATGGGCTCGTAGACATAGCGGGCCACGGGACGGTTTTGGTAGGTGATTTCGAGGTGCTTTCCCTCTTCTCCGGTCAGGGCGAATTGCGCCGCAGCGGGGAGCGCGGGCAGTAGAAAGAAGAATGTGAGGAACGCGGAGGATGGTTTCATGGGAACGCGCGGGAGCGAAAGCGGCGGATCAGGGGGCGGCGAGCCCCCGCTCGATCATTTCTTTTTTCGCGGGGCGGGGGCGGATCCTCGCGGGGGTGGGCAGGCCGGTGAGCCGATCGAATTCGTCGGCGGTCCGCAGCGTCGGCACGGTGTCCCCGGTTTTGGTTTCCCAGTCGGCGAGGGCCGCCCGCATCGCGCGGAGCACCGGGAAATACCTGTCGTCGGCGGCGAGGTTGTTCAGCTCGTGGGGATCGAGCTTGAGGTCGTAGAGTTCCTCGGCCGGACGGGGCGCGGCGAAACAGATCGCCTGGGTCGGGGTGAGTTCGCCCTTTTCATACAAGCGGATCAGCTCCACGTGGGTGGCGCTGCGAACGACGTCGGCCGGCGGGGTGAGGGGGAGATCTTCGAAATAGTTCCGGATGTACTTGTAGCGTTCGTTGCGGACGGCGCGGGCGTGGTCTTCGTAGTCGTGCCAGTTTTTTTCCGCGAAAACATAGTCGCGGACCGGTGCCAGCGGCTCGCTGAAGAGGGAGGAGAGGTCGATCCCCCCGAAGGAGATGCCCGGTTTTTCGATTTCGGCGAGGTGGAGAAAGGTCTTCGCCAGATCGACGGAGCTGACGAGGCGGGGGCAGACCGATCCCGGCGCGATCTTCCCCGGCCAGCGGGCCAGCATCGGGGTCTTGATGCCGCTGTCGTAGAGAGTGGTTTTGTCCCGGGGAAAGGGTCGGCCGTTGTCGCTGAGGAAAAGGACGAGGGTGTTCTCGGCGATGTTCTGCTGGTCGAGTTCGTCGAGGACATCGCCGACAAAGCGATCCAGCCGGGTGATCTCGTCGTAGTACTTCTGGTAGTCGGCCCGGACCGCCGGAGTGTCGGGATGATAGGGCGGGAGGCGGACTTCGTCGGGATGAGCGCCTTCTTCGAGGATGAACCGGTCGTAGGGGCGATGCGGATCGAGGGCGGCGAGCCAGAGGAAAAAGGGTTTCTCCCGATCCCGTTGGCGCATCAGGGGAATCCAGTCGGCGGCCCCGCTTTTGGCATCGCCGGCGAGAGTCTCCGCGAAGTCGCCCGCCCGGGCCGCCTCGCCCGGGGGCAACTGGAATCCCGAGGTATCGACTTCCAGGACAAGGTCGAAGCGGTCCCTGACTTCCTCGCCGAGATGCCATTTTCCGGCGGCGCCGGTCCAGTAGCCCTTTTCCTTGAGTTTTTCGACAAAGGTGACCTGCTCCTTCGGGAGCGGCCAGTGGAGTTCTTCGGCGTCGGTTTGGTGCGGGTAGCGTCCTGTCAGGATGCTGGCGCGGCTGGGACTGCACGAGGAGGTCGTGAGAATGGCGTTGTCAAAGCGCATTCCGCCGTCGGCGAGACGCTGCAGATGGGGCGTCATGATGGACTCATGGCCGTAGGGCGAAAGATCGTTCCAGGCGAGATCGTCGGCGAGGATCAGGATGATGTTCGGCTGATCGCGGAGCGCTTCGGCCTCATCGGGGGCCTTTTCGCCAGGGCCGTCGTCCTGCGCCGCCACCGGGATGACGGCGAGGAGCAGGGAAAAACAGAGAAACGACGCGAATCGGCACGGCATAGGCCGAAATGAAGCAGATTCTACGTGAAATGCCAAGCAGACTCGGGGGAAACGATCGGAAATCGCGAGCTCGCTCGGATCCAAAACATTCGGGCTGGAATCGGGGTGTTGCCTATCACTTCCCGAACCGGGACACCACGGGAATCCGGTGGGGAGGTGTGGATGGGTGAGTCGGATGCGACTTGATTCGCGGGGGAATGGGGAGACTTTGGCCGGAAGATGGCGAAAGTCCGCAAAGCATTCCTCCTCGGAGCCGGTCTCGGCACGCGCCTGCGTCCCCTGACCGACGACCTCCCCAAACCGCTCGTTCCGGTGTGGAACCGTCCGCTCATCACCTACGCGTTCTCCCACCTCCGCCACGATCTCGAGGTGGAGGCGTTCGCGGTGAACACGCACCACCGCGCGGAAGCCTACCGCGAGGCGTTTCCCGACGGTGACGAGGGAGGCAGCGTCCTCCATTTTCGCCACGAACCCGTCCTCCTCGACACCGCCGGCGGGATAGACAATCTCCGCGACTGGGTGCCGGATGACGAATCGTTCGTCGTCTACAACGGCGACATTCTCACCGATCTCCCCTTGCGCCCGGCCCTCGCGCAGCATCTCCGTAGCGGTGACGCCGTGACCCTCATCCTGCGGAGCACGGGCGAGGAATTACGCGTCGGCTACGATCCCGATTCGGGCAAGGTCGTGGACATGCGGGGGGCGCTCCGGCCCGATTGGCCCCATCGCTATCAGTTCACCGGCATCTATCTCGTCTCGCCGGCCTTTTACGCGTTTCTGAAACCCGGAAAAATCGAGTCGGTGGTCATGCCGCTGCTGGAGGCGATTCGGGACGGAGAACAAGTCGGGGGGATCGTCATCGACGAGGGGACCTGGAGCGATCTGGGAGAGCGGGAGGCCTACCTCGACGCCCTCTCGCTCCCCGCGCTCGGATTTCCCCGCTACGACGACACCCCGCCGGAGCGCATTTCCCCCCTGGCCCGCATCGACGACGGGGCCGAGATCGATGAACTCTCCACGGTGGGGGCCGGGGCCGTGGTGGAAAAGGGGGCCGTGATCCGCCATTCCGTGATCTGGCCGGGGGCGGTCGTGGCGGGTGACGCGGTGCTCCATCGCACCGTCGTGCGCGGCGGACGAACCGCTCGTGGCGTCCTTGCCGACACCGACGTGTGACCGGCGGTAGGGGGCGTTTCGGATGGAAAACGGCGAATTTTTATTGAGAAAAGTCCCAACAAACCGCAGATACGTGCGTCTTAGTGGTAACGTTTTCCCGTGATTCGGGTATAATTAGGAAACCCGTAACAGCTTTGGAAAAAATCGACATTCCCCGAAAAACGGTCTACCGGCTCTCCCTTTACCAGCGATGCCTCCAGAAATTGCTGGAGCAGAAGGTGGAGACGGTCTCGTCGGAGGACCTCGCCAAAGCCGCCGGGGTGAAGCCGACCCAGTTGCGCAAGGACCTCGGTCACGTCGGTCAGTTCGGCACCCGCGGTCTGGGCTACAGCGTCTCGACCCTGTCGGCGGCGATCTCCGGAGTGATGGGCCTGACGATGCTCCAACCCGTCGTCATGGTCGGGGTGGGGAACCTGGGATCGGCGCTGCTGCGTTACAGCGGTTTCCGCAAGGAGGGATTCGAAATCATCGCGGCCTTCGACGCCGAACCGGCCAATGTCAAGGCGACCACGGAACAAATGGGGGTGCCGGTCTACGACGTGACGGAAATGGGACGCTACGTCAGCGCCCACGGGGTGCGCATGGCGATCATCGCGGTGCCGGAAGCGGCCGGCCAGACTGTCGCCGATGTCCTCGTCGCCGCCGGGGTGCAGGCCATTCTTAATTTTTCCCCCGCCGTGCTTTCCGTGCCCGATGAGGTGGTTGTCAATCACGTCGATCTCGCGGCCGAACTCGGCAGCCTCAGCTTTTTCGTGAGTTGAAGAGGGAACCGGCGACCACGACGGCTCGGGTGGTTCCGACGGACGAGACTCTCGTCGCGGTACCCTGCGAAGGGATTTTCTCCCTGCGCGACACCCTCCGGTCGGGGCAGCTTTTCCACTGGGAGGACTTCTCCCTGAACGGACTCGACGGATTCGCCGGGTGCATCGGCGACGCCCCGCCCGGCTTTGTCGCCCAGCGCGAAAACGGCGAAGTCGTGACCCTGGCGCGGGACCGCGAGCGCGTCGGACGGTATTTCGGACTCGATCACCGCCTCGGGGAAATCCACGCCACGTTTCCTCCGGGGGATTCCGTTCTCGCCGCCGCGATGGACTACTGCCCCGGCC
>CAYLJC010000272.1:0-4783 GCA_964383345.1 uncultured Akkermansia sp.
GGACCTTGTGGGAAGAACGCTACAAAAGTCTCCTCGTCGAGGGCGACGAAAAGAGTCTCATGACCCTCGCCGCCTACATCGACCTGAACCCCTATCGTGCGAGAAGGGTGGACCGGATCGAGGACTACCGCTGGTGCGGATATGCCTCCGCCGTGGCCGGAAATTCTCGGGCGAGGGAGGGTTTGGGGATGATCTTGCAAAACTCACCCCGGATCAGCGGAGAGGATTTTGAAGAAAATTGGAAAGCAACCGCACCGCTCTATCGGCTCTGGCTGTATGGGCAGGGAGAAGAACGAGAGTTGTCTGACGAGGACAGCCCGGAAAACCTCGAGCGTCCGGGAAGAAGGGGTTTCACTCAGGCGGAAGTGGAAAAGGAGGTCGCGCGTGGTGGCAAACTACCCCTCGATCTGGTCATCCGTCGGAGGGTGCGTTATTTCATCGACGGCGGAGTGCTGGGCAGCGCCGCTTTTGTGGAAAAAGTCTTTGAAAGCCATCGTGATGACTTTGGATGGAAGCGAAAGACCGGGGCGCGACGCATGCGGGAGGCCGATTGGGAGGGCCTCTGTGTCCTGCGGGACCTGAAGAATGAACGGATCGGCTCCGGGCAGGAGTGAGCGGGCCATCGCTCGCCGCCAAGAGAGCAGCAGCGGCCCGTAATATCGGGACTGGTCGAAGAGACGCATGCATTTCCGTGAGCGCGTGAGGTTTTTGTGGCGGAATACGGGCGATTTTTGCGCCAGGCGGGAATTTCGGACGTCATCGTGTGAGCCGAAGAAGAGATTGAATCGTGGCGCAGCGGCAAGCGAAGCGGATGTGGGGCAATATTGCTGGTACTGAGAATAATTAGCCTGTCCCTGTCCCTGTCCTTGGTCCCTTGGTCCGTCCCTGTCCTTGGTCCTGTCCTTCGGCGGCAAAACTGGCCGAGATCTTTGCGGCGACGGAGGGAGAGAGCGCTCCCGTGGCCCTCGAACCCCATTACCTGCGGGCTCCTTTATCACAAGGCCAAAAATCCGCCGCCCTCCTGACCGTTTTTAGCAGCCGCTCTTAATAAACACGCCGCATGTGGCTCGGGAGAATGTTCATCTCTTCACGGTATTTCGCAACGGTGCGGCGGGCGATTTTGATGCCCTGTTTTTCCAATTCTTCGACGAGCTTCTTGTCGCTGTGGGGTTTTCGGGGATTCTCCGCGCCGATCATCTCCGCGAGGGTTTGCTTGACGCTGGTGTTGCTGAGCGATTCCCCGTCCTCGGTTTCGTAGCCC
Organism: uncultured Akkermansia sp.; assembly: GCA_964383345.1. GTDB lineage: Bacteria > Verrucomicrobiota > Verrucomicrobiia > Verrucomicrobiales > DEV007 > Arctic95D-9. The sequence continues at coordinate 1,262 of CAYLJC010000272.1, forward strand.
GTGGTGAAGAAATATTTCATCTCAAAGACTCCGTGCGGAGTGGCCATGTACTTGCCGGAAACGGCGCGGCTCACGGTGGTCTCGTGTACGCCGACCTTTTCCGCGATCTGGGCCATGTTCATGGGCCGGAGCCGCGAGGGCCCCTGCTCGAGGAAATCCGCCTGACGGCTCACGATCTCTTCCGCGATGGACTGGATGGTCTGCTGGCGCTGGTGAATGCTCTTGATGAGAAACTTTCCCGCCCGAATCTTGTCCCGGATGTAGGCCTTGGCCTCGCGTCCGCTCCCGCTCGCCATGAGGTCCTTGTAGGCATTGCTGATGCGGAGGCGCGGGATCTGCTCGTTGTTCATGGAGACGACCCACTCGTCGCCGATGCGCTCGACGGTGACGTCGGGAGTGACGTAGGTGTTGGTATCCTCTCCAAAACGGCTCCCCGGCCGGGGGTCGAGCGTGGCGATGAACTCCGCCGCCTTGGTGATCTGCTCGGGCGAAACGCTCAGTTTCTTTGCGATTTGCGGATAGCGTTTCCGCGCGAGATCGTCGAGATGGTGGTCGATGATGCGGTACTCCAGACTGTGGTGTTTCCCGAGCCGCTCGAGTTGGATGAGGAGGCAGTCCTGCAGGTTGCGGGCCCCGATTCCGACGGGGTCGAAGCTCTGCACGAGGGTTTTGGCCGCCTCGAGATCCTGGATCGGAATTCCCAGGTCGAAACAGAGATCCTCGAGATCGACCTGGAGGAATCCGTTTTCCCCGATGTTCCCGATCAACATCGCCGCAATCTCGCGGATCGCGGCGGGGGCCTCGGCAAAGCTCAACTGCTTCATCAGATGCTCCTGCAGGGTGACCGGCTCGACGATGGAATCCATCACAAACTGGTGCCGCTCGTCGGCGTCGTCACGCTTGGGCGAACTGACCCGGGACTGGGCAAGGTACTCACGCCACTCTTCGTCGAGCCGGGAAAGCTCGGCGAACTCGCGGTCGAACTCCTCGTCTTCCGAGGAGGAAATCGCCTCCTCCAGAGAAATCTCGGTGGATTCCTCCTCCAGGGTCGGATTCACCACCAACTCCTGCTGGACCAGTTGGCGCAGCTCCAGGGTCGGGGTCTGGAGCAGTTGCAGACTCTGCTGCATCTGCGGCGCGATGGTCTGCTGCTGTAAGAGGGACTGGGAGGGAACGAACCGCTGTTCGGGCATAATCGGGTGTTTCGCCGGGTTGGGCGAGACCATAGCACGTTCCGGACCAATCCGGAGAAAAAATCTCAGGGGCTCAAGGGTTCATCAGGACGTCAAATTTTCGCGCGGTTTAAATCTAAATAATTTGATTATTATGGATTTTATAATAAATTACACTCGTTGATCGTTCCTTTTTCCAGATATTTCACGATGAAACACCTTGTTGCCGTCCTTTTTCTCACCGTGCTGCTGCCCTTCCCGGCGGAGGCGCAGGAGCAACGTCTGCGCGCCCTCCCGGTCGCGGGGCGGGCGACGGACTACTGGGAAAACCTCGCTCCGGTGGAAGGTCCGCCTCCCCGGGAGAAAATCGAGGCCCGCGTCGCTCCGGTGCGGGTTCCCGCCTGGCAGACCCGCTACACCCTCGGACCCGGCGACACCCTGAATTTTTCCATCTACGATCGCGAAGATCTCGCCCGCAATGACGTCCGGATCGCCCCCGACGGAACGGTGAGTTATCTTCAGGCGGTTGCGGTGCGCGCCCGCGGTCTCACCCTCGACCAACTCCGCACCCGCATCGAGGAGGAACTCTCGCGCTACCACAAGAACGTCAAGGTGATCGTCTCGCCCTCGGACATCGCAAGCAAGGATTTCTCCATCATCGGCCGCGTCAAAAAACCGGGCAGCTTCACGCTCGACCGTCCCACCTCGGTGCTCGAAGCGATCGCCCTCGCCGAAGGCATCCAGACCGGCTCCGTCGGCGGGGCGGCGTTTGAACTGGCCGACTTCGAGCGTTCTTTTGTCGCCCGCAAGGGCAAGAAACTCAATGTGGATCTCGCCCGTCTCTATTACGAAGGCGACTTCAGCCAAAACGCCTACCTCGAGCCCGACGACTACATCTATGTCGCCTCCAACCTCGAGAACGAGGTCTACGTGCTCGGCGAAGTGCGCGAGCCCGGTCGGCACAAAATGCCGGTCAAGCTGACCCTCGCCCAGGCCATCGCCGAGGCGGGCGGGTTCGCCGACACCGCCTACCGCATCAAGGTCCTCCTCATCCGCGGCAGCATCCACGCGCCCGAGACCCGCATTGTCAATGTGAAGGACATCCTCCAGGGCCGGGAGCAGGACATCCCCCTGGAGAACAAAGACATCCTCTTCATCAACAAACGTCCCTTCGAACTCGTCGAGCGGGTTCTCGACACGGCGATCATCACCTTCATGCAAACCGTCACCGCCGAGGCGATGAACCAGAACTACAACCCCATCCTCGGCGGCGGCTCCTCGGGCGGCAACTGACGCGCCCCTTTCCCTCCCCTTTTTCCGCCTTTCTCCATGCGCTTCTCCCCCCTCATCCTGCCACGACTCGTCGGCGTCCTAGTCCTCGCGACGACCGCGACGTCCTGTGTCCACCTCAAGCCGGTCGATCACGAATTTACCTCCGCCTTCGCCCGTGACACCACCTTCGACGGCTCCGACCAGACCGCCGCCACCGCCGAAGAGGCACTCGCAGGGATGCCGAAAGATCCCAAGTTCGAAAAGCTCCACTTCAACCGACCCCTCGACCGCAGTCTTCTCCAAGCCCCCCACGGTCCCTACCGCGTCGGCCCTGGCGATGAACTGGAGATCGAAGTCGCCGAACTCGCCAACACCCGTGCCAAAACCAAGGTGATGCCCGACGGGATGCTCTACTACGATGTCGCCAAGGGAATCAACGTGAAGGGAAAAACGATCCGTGAAATCTCGACCCTCCTTTCCAAAGCCCTCGAAAACGACTACGTCGATCCCATCGTCACGGTGAACGTGGCCAAGGCCGACAGCCAGCGGTTCTGGATGCTCGGACAGGTGCAGAAGCCCGGGACCTACCCCATCACCAAACCGACCACCCTGATCTCGGCCCTCTCGGACGGCGGCGGTCTCCTCAGCAGCTCCGAAGCCAATGAAGTGAGCAATCCCGATGCCGCCGATTTGGAGCGCTCCATTCTCATCCGCGACGGCAGCCTCATCCCGGTGAATTTCGAGAGCCTCGTCCGCGAAGGCGACATGTCGCAGAATGTCTACGTGCGGGGCGGCGATTATATCTTTGTCCCCTCCCTCACAAAACGCTCTTTTTACGTGCTCGGTGCGGTGAACCGGCCCGGCCCGGTTTACTTCGAACGCAACGCCACCGTCCTCTCCGCCGTCGCCGCCTCGGGCGGTCCGCTCCCCCACGCCATCGTGAGCAAGGCCCTCATCCTGCGGGGCGGCACCCTCCAGCCCCGCGTCGCGGTGGTGAACATCAAGGCCATCATGAAAGGACAATCCCCCGACCTCAAACTCGAGGGCGGGGACATCGTCTGGGTTCCCAAAAGTCCCT
>CAYLJC010000273.1:0-2635 GCA_964383345.1 uncultured Akkermansia sp.
TGTAGGTATTGAGGACCAGCCCGAGAAGCGCGAGGAGGCTGGCCCCGAGAATGAGGAATCCGCCCACCCGGCTCGCCGGGGTGAGCCAACTGAAGGCCATCACCACAAAAGCGAGAACAAAGCAGTAGAGCGAGTAGGTGAACCACTTGCCGCGATAAAGGGTGATCTCCATTTCCGAATATTTCCCCTCGCCGCGTTCATCGGCGATGGCGTCCTGTTTGGCGGAAAAGGTTTGAAGAGCTTCCCGGAAGGTCTTTTCGCTCTCCTTCTGCGCCTCGACGAGGGTGCGGATGCCGACGAGTTGTTCGGTGGCCCAGGGGCGGACCTCCTTCGAAGCGAGACCGGCGAGGAGGACATCGGAGGCCGAGAGCCAGACCTCGTCGTCTTTGTCCTGCGGCGGGAAAAGGTTGAGACCGCGGGCGGAGTTGGCGTGGAAGAAAAAGAGGCGGAGGGCGGCGGAGAAGGCACGCTCGTCATCGGAATCACCGGGGGGGGTGCGCATCATCTGCATGAGCTGCTCCGGCGACATCTCGGGCATCTTGTCGAGCATCTCGACGGTATCGAGCTTTTTCGCGAGTTCGCTGAATTCCGGAGGAAGGATGTTGGCGTTCACCAGCATCTCGCCCTTGCGGGCAAAACCGAATTGTCCGATGAGATATTCGAAGGAGCTGATGTTGCGGCCGAGCGTCAGGAGCATGCCCTCGAGGCGGTCCAACTCGTATTGCGGGTCTTTTTCGCTCTTCTCGTACTGGCTCTGCTTTTCGGCATATTGAGCCCCCAGTTCGGCGAGTTTGGCGCGCCCGACGACAATTTCGTTGTAGGAGTAGCGATCGCGCTTTGACTTCGGAGAGACGCCGATCCGGACAACGGCGGCGGAGTCATCGACGATAAAAAGAGGGATGTCCTTGGCGATCTCCCCGCGAAAGAGCACGTCGAGGAGCCAGGCCGCGTAATGAATGCGGTGGTTCTCGCCGTCCTGGGTCTGGAACGAAACACTCGATTTGCCGCTGAACTGCAGGAGGGAAAAGCGGGCCACGGTGTAGAGCGGCTTCACCCGGCCGTCCTGTTGCACGAGGATGTTTTCAAAGACGTGAACGGTTTCATCCTCCCAGGGAACGTAGTTGGGCAAGTCCGTGCCGGGAGCTTCGCGGGCGGTGAGTCCGACGGGGAGGAAGGTGAGAATCGCGAGGGCGAACAGGAGGAGGGGGCAATGCTTCATTGGATGGCCTGGTTGGTGCGTTTGGTGCGGGAGCGGGTCGTGAAATTCACCAGCATGATGACAAAATGAATCCCGAGACCGACTCCGGTGATGCAGAGAGCCCAGAGAGGCCACTGGTCGGCGGGATTGTTGGCCACCGCGAACTGGGAAAACATCTCATCGCCCGGCTGGGAACCGGAAGGACCGAACGATTCCTGGAAAAAGGTGTAGCCGGCATGGCGCATCGGTTCGTTCATCTTGATCTCCAACGCGGTGTCGGGTTCGGACTCCTCGATCCGGGTGACACGGCTCTCGTAGTTCCGCGCGGTCATGATGCCGGGGTGACGTTCGAAGATAAATTCGTCGAGCCGGACCGTGAAGGGCACCGTCCACGACTTTTTCACGAGGAGCGCTCCGTAGAGCTGCTCGCCCACGGTGAAGGTGAAAGGCATCGGTTTTTCCCTGGGATCAAAACGGTAGGAACCCGCCCAGAGGATTCCCTCGATGGGATCACCGCCGTCGCGGGGACGGAACTCGACGTAAGCACCGGGCAGGTTTTGTTCGGCCTCTTTCGAGTTTTTCTGCGGGGAGAGCTTGAATCCGTCGATCTCCTTGCCGGAGACCTTCGCCGCCATGGGAGCGGAAACGGGGATGGGGGTGGCGTTTTTCGCATACCCGTTGATGACAACGTCAAAGGGCAGGGACTCGGCTTTGATGACGCGCTGCTCGTCCGGCCGCATCGTCTCGAGAAATTTCGCCGGGTAGATCCAGGCTTCTTCGGCGACGCCGTCTTCGGAGAGGGGGATGACCTCCAACTGCCACTCGCGATAGCTCTCGACGCGGTTTGTCTCCATCCCGGGGTAGAGGGCCATGTATCCATCGGTCGAAAAAGCCCAGGTGATGAAGCCGCCCGCGAGGAGCATGAGCATGCCGAAGTGGGAAACGAGGAGTCCGGCCCCCTTCCAGCGCTTCCGCACCTTCACAATCGCTCCGAGGGTCATGTTGATAAAGAGGACGATCATGAGGAGCAGTCCTCCCGGCAGGAGCACGGGGATGCCGAAGATCTTTTCGGCGAAAACAAAGGAGTGGAAATACTTCACCTTGGCCGCATGGAGACCGTTATCGACCTGCCCGAGAGTGCCCAGCAGGGTCACCACGGTCATGAGAATGAGGACCACCGTCGCGAGCTTGAAGGAGGTGAAAAAACGATAGAGAAGCCGCGGCCATTGGGAAGGTGACCAGTCGATGGGTGCTTTAGCCATGGGAAAAAAGAGAAATGCGAAAGGGAAAATTACTTGAGCTTCACGTCGATGGATCGGGTGAACTGATCGAATGCGGCTTCGTTTTGCATGACGAGATCTTTCGGTCCGGTCATTTTCACAAAGACGGCCCCGGCGTCGGAGGCGAGGATGAGACCGAGGAGGCGGTAGTTTTCAA
>CAYLJC010000273.1:2645-4780 GCA_964383345.1 uncultured Akkermansia sp.
GCTGCCCATGCCCGGCGTATACGTCCCGTCCACGGTGACAAAATGAGCCTGCTGCCCGAAGAGTGGTTTTGTGGGGAGGGCCGCGACCTCCTCCCCGGAGAGAGGTCCGACCCCCATCTGCGAGCGCCAGCGATTGACGTTCGCGAGCAGTCCGCCACCGGCACCGGGGAGGCGGGCGACGTAACATTCGGCCTCGCCTTTTTCGCCTATGGTGAAGTTGATGTCGCGCATCATCGAAGCGGGTTTCTCGACCCAGCCGGCGGGAGTATCATAGACGAGGGTGGGGGCGCTCGCATTGCCCTCCGCACTGGCCGCACCGCCCCCGGCGGGGGTGGTCTGGTAGCGGAAGCGCTCGGTGCTCGATTCGGCCAGTTTGAAATTTTTCTCAGAATCCGAGAGCGTCCGTTGGATGAGGCCGGAGGTGGTTCCGGAATCTCCGCAGGCGGCCAACAGCAGGAGTGCGGGGAGTGAGGGGAGGAAGGAAGTGATAAAACGTGGCATCATGGGATTGTGCTCTCTGAAAGGCATACGACCGCCGTCTGCGCGGGAACACTCAAAAGAGAGCGCAATATCGAAGTGTTTTGTGTCGGGCGCATTTCAAAAAAGCGGGAAAAGGAGAGAGAGCGGTGCTGTAGGTTACGGAGCGGGGGCCGGTGTTGGTTCGGCGGGCGTTTTCTCCGCCGCCTTGGCTGGTTCCGCCTTTTTGGGATCGGCGGGTTTGGGCGGTGCGGGTTTCTTTTCCGCCGCCTTGGCTGGTTCCGCCTTTTTGGGGTCGGCGGGCTTTTTCTCGACGGCTTTTTCCGGTTCGGCCGGTTTTTTGATTTCCTGCGGAGCCGGGGGATCGGGTGCGTCGGCGAGTTCGACTCCGGTGTTGATCTGGAGGTTGACGCTGCGTTCGAAGGCTTTGGCGGCGGCGGCGTCAACGGAGGTTTGCCACAGGTAGACTTTTCTCAGGCCCGGCATTTTCGCGAAGGTCTCGAAGATGCCATTGCCCACCTTGGTCCCGTAGAGATTGAGATACTCCAGTTTTTCCAGCGGGGCGAGTTCGGCGATGCCGGTGTCGCTCACGGCGGTGTTTTCGAGGTGGAGCCGCTCCAGCTCGCGCATCAGGCGGACGGATTTCATGCCTTCGTCCGTGATCTGGCTGCGGGCGAGGTCGAGCCAGACGATGCGCTCGGCGACGGGTTCGAGGAGCTTGAGTTGTTCGTCGCCGAATTCCCTGGCCGCGTTGATGACGTTCACGCGAAGCCGTTCATCCTCGGCCGAGAGAGGCATGACGGCGAAGTGATAACGCTCCGCCGCTTCGTTGACGGCGGCGAGACGGTCGGCTTGCTCTTCGGGGGAAAGGGTGTTCCAGACGCTCTCGTAGGTGGCGAGGGCGGTCTCGGCGACTTCCTTGCGCGAATCGGCGTGCAGCGCGGCGACTTCGAGGGCGGTCGCGGCAATGGAGGGGGCTTCTCAGAGCTGGGCCACGGTGGCGTCGGCGGAGGCACCGGCGTTGATCCAGAGAGTGAGAAGCTCCACTTCGGCGGGGGCGAGCGGGTCGCCCTTCGGAGGCATGAACTCATCGTCGTCGTGGGGCAGGTTCACCCGGACGAGCAGTTCGGATTCCTCCGCGTTGCCGGGGATCACGGTGGGGTAGTCCGATCCCTCGGCCCCGGCAAGGAGCAGTTCGTGGGTGTCCATGCGGAGCTTGCCCTTGATCTTGTTCTCGTTGTGGCACTCATTGCAGGTCCGGTCGAGGATGGGGACGATGAAATCCGTGTAGACGATCCGCTCCCCGATGGGGATTTCGGCCGGGGGTTCCTGTTTTTCTTTCTCTTCCTCTCCGGCGACGGGGAAAACGGGTTCCGGTTTGGGCGTCGGCGCATTCAATCCGACGAGCAGGGCGGGTTTCAGGCGGTCGGGAGCGTGTTCGGTCAAATAGTCCGGTTGGTGGACCATGGCCCCTCCGAAATGCCCGCTCGCCATGGTCGAAGCGACTGCGCCGAGGATCGCGATGTCGGCCAGAAACCGTTTCCCTTTGAGATAGAGAACCAACGCGAGGAGGGTGGAGACCACCACCGCGAGGCCGAAATAGAGGTGCAGATCAAGGGCGCGACCGGCAAATCCCTCCACGTTCATCAACAGATACC
>CAYLJC010000274.1:0-4777 GCA_964383345.1 uncultured Akkermansia sp.
CGCGCCCCGAGACGCCTTCCCTGGTCCATCCCATACCCCACGATCTCGGAGTCGCTCGCGCCCTCGTGGCGGCCGCGCCCTACGCCCTGAAACCCATCTATCTCGACCACCTCGAAGTCGAGAGTCCGTGAGCGCCTTCCGCGATATCGGGGCTGTGGTTCGCGATTTTTTTCGATCATTAGAGAAACTTATCGCGTAGGGTGGGGAAACGGAGGGATTCGGGAAAAAGAGCGCATTTTTCGCCCAGGTTGATTAGTTTTGGTAATGTGCGTGATTAAGCCGCAAAATCATTTTGCAGGAGCGGGGACCCCCTCTATTTTGGAGGGCAGTGGAAAGGATCCCAGCTCACACATTCTCTATGAAACTCACTTCACGAATTTGCGGCCTGTTGATGGCCTTCGGTGCTTCTGGCTTCGCCGCGGAAGCGGATCAGCAACAGGGGAACTGGAGTTCGTGGCGGGGACCGCTGCAAAACGGGGTCAGTCTGGAGAGCTACGAGGGGTATCAATTCAATCCCGAGCCGATCTGGACGGACGAGATCGCCTCGCAGGGGGCACCGGTGATTTTCAACGGGCGGCTCTACACGTGGGGCTACCGCGGCGAGGGTCCCGATCTCGTCGAAGTGGTGCAGGCCCGCGAGGAGGCGACCGGCAAGATTCTATGGGAGCAAACCACCCACGATTTCATGTCGGACACCATCTACGACCGCTACACCATCGGTGCGGTGAGTGTGGACGAGGAGACCGAAAACGTCATTTCCGCCACCGCCAACGGCATTCTGACCTGCTACAGCAAGGAGGGTGAAATCCTTTGGCGCGTTTCTCTGATCGAGCGCTTTGGTCGGCTGACCTTTCCGAACGCGCGGGCCGGCGCTCCCGCGATCGACGGCGACATCGTCATCCTCCACGCCGTCACGAGCTACTGGGGCGCGGACGGTCCGGCGCGGGACCGATTCCTCGCCTTCGACAAGAATACCGGCGATTTCCGCTGGTCGTCCTCGCCCGGAGTGGGCGCGCCCTTCCTCAAGGACTCGTCCTTCAGCTCGCCCGTGTTCGAAACGCGGGACGGGAAGCGCGTCTTCTACGCGGGGACCGGCTGCGGCAACATCGTCTGCGTCAACGCCAAGGACGGCACCCCGATCTGGCGCTTCCAGCTCTGCGTCGGCGGAGTGAACGTCACCCCGCTGCTCATGGACGACATGGTCTATGCCATCCACGGGACGGAGAACATCGATTCGACCGAATCGGGTCGGGCGGTGGCCGTGCGCATTCCCAAGGACCTCGATCAAGTCGGGGGAGAAGTGGATCCCGAGGCTGGTGGTGCCCCGCGACTTCCGGCCTCGGCGGAGGTCTGGCGTCAGCCGCTCGAGATGTTCACCAGTTCCGCCACCTACCACGACGGCAAAATCTATCAGGTCCTCAAGATCGGGGTCCTCATCTGCATCGATGCCGCTTCGGGCAAGGTGTTGTGGGAGGAAAAACTGGTCAATTCACAGCTCCACGCCTCTCTCATTTACGCGGACGGACGACTCTACATTCCCACCCAGCCGGGCGTGTTTTTTGTGATCAACGTCACCGGAGACAAACCCAAAATCGAGCACCGTCTCGAGTTGGAAGGAAACAGCATCGGTTCGCCGGCCCTCTGCAACGGCCGGGTCTACGTCCATACCACCAAAAAGCTCTACGCCTTTGAAATCAAAAACACCGGCATCACCCGTGCCGCACCGCCGGTCGATGCGATGCCCGAACCCGGTCCCCCGGCAAAATTAATGCCGGTGCCTTCCGATGTTCTTCTTGTGGCAGGAGGATCCCAGGACATCCGCGTTCTCGTGACCGATGCCAACGGCAATGTCATTCGCACCCTCGCCGACGACGAAAAGGCGAGCTGGGAAACCTTTGTTCCTCCCACCGCGAGAGTGAAAGCGACGATGGACGCGAGCTTCTCGGGCAACACCCTCTCCACCGACGGGACCGCCAAGGATTCAGCCGGTGCCTGGAAGGTGACGTCGGGCGACCTCTCCGGAATCCTCCGTGGCCGCGTCGTGCAGAACATCCCCTTTTCCGTCGATTTTGAAAATGTGGCGCTGGGGGATGACGGAGCCGCTTTCCCCCCCCTGTCCTGGATCGGGGCCCGGCTCAAGTTCGACGTCCGCGAACACGACGGCAGCAAGGTGCTGGCCAAGACTCTCGACCGCATCCTCTTTCAGCGCTCTCTCACCTTCGTTGGTTCCCCCGAATCCACCGGCTACACCGTGCAGGCGGACGTCATGACCGACGGAAATCGCCGCACCAAGTCCGTCGTCGGACTCATCAACCAGCGCTACATCATCTCTCTCGTGGGGAACGCGAACATCATCGAGATCAATTCCAATCCGGACCGGGTCCAGACAACCGCTCCCTTCCCCATCAGCGCCAACAAATGGTACACGCTGAAAACCCGCGTCGACCTGGCCGAAGACGGCAGCGGCGTGGTGCGCGCCAAGGCCTGGCCCAGGGAAGACCCGGAACCGGAGGCCTGGACCGTCGAATTCCATCACAAGGAAGCGCACCGGAACGGCAGTCCCGGCATCTTTGGTTTCTCCCCGCAAAGCATGAAGAAAGTCTACGTGGACAACTTCTCCGTCACCCCGAACGAAAACTGATCCCGGCGGAATCTCTACCCTCACTGCCCCGATATGAAAAAAGTCTTTTCCTCCACCCTCTCTCTCCTTCTTCTGGCGGGTCCGGCTCTGTTGGCGGCCCCGGTGGCCACGCCGGAATCGAACAAACCCGCTGCGCCCGCCGACGGCGGCGGGGAATGGCTCACCTGGGGACGCGACGGCACCCGCAACATGGTGTCCCCGGCCAAAGGCATCTCCTTGGACATCGATCCCGGCGAGATCGGCGAAGACGGCAAGCCGGTCGATGCCAAGGGCTTGCGATGGGTCACCGAGATGGGCTCCCAATCCTACGGAACCGCCACGGTGAAAGACGGGCGCGTCTTCATCGGAACCAACAACGAAAAACCGCGCGATCCCTCCATCGTCGGCGACCGCAGTGTGGTGATGTGCTTCGACGAACAAACGGGGGAGTTTCTCTGGCAGCTCGTCGTACCGAAACTCGACGCGGGCAAGATCAACGACTGGGAATTTCTCGGAATTTGTTCCTCCGTCGCCCTCGATGGGAAATACGGGTACGTACTCACCAACCGCTGTGAGATTCTCTGCATCGATGTCTATGGAATGAGCGACGGCAACGACGGTCCCTTCCAGGACGAAGCCAAGTATCTCGTCGGTGGTTTGGAGAAGATCGGCCAGGTCGACGCGCTGCCCCTCGCGGAGAAGTCCGCCGACATCGTTTGGGGCTACGACATGCGCACCGAACTCGGTATTTTCCCTCACAATATCACTTCCAGCACGGTCACGATCACGGACAAGCACGTCTGGGTCAACACTTCCAACGGGGTCGACTGGTCTCATATCAACATACCCAACCCGCAGGCTCCCGCTTTCGTCGCACTCGACAAGGAGACCGGAACGCTCGTCGGGGAAGAGGCCTCGGGCGTGAGCGAGCGCACCATGCACTGCAACTGGTCGTCCTCGGCCCACGGTAGCCTCAACGGGCAGGAGACCGTCGTCTTCGGTGGAGGTGACGGCATCCTCTATGGCTTCAGCGCCACCGAATTCGACGTCGAGAAAGACGGTGAAGACGAATTCAACCTGATGAAGGAGCTTTGGAAGGTCGATTGCTGTCCCAAAGAATACCGCTTCGACGAGGAGGGAAAACCGATCAAATACGCCACCTATCCGGGGCCGTCCGAGATCATCTCCTCTCCCGTCATCTACCAGGAAAAGGTCTATGTGGCGATCGGTCAGGATCCCGAGCACGGCGAAGGCGTCGGTGCGATCACCTGCATCGATCCCTCCAAGGGAACGGGTCAGGACGCCATCGTCTGGCAGTTCAAGGAAATCGGGCGGAGCATTTCCACCCCGTCGATCGCCGATGGTCTCGTCTACATCGCGGATTATTCGGGGCGGATCTACTGTCTCGACGCCGAGACCGGCGAAAAATACTGGGAACACGACACTCTCTCCCACATCTGGAGTTCCACCCTGGTGGTTGATGGCCGGGTCCTGATCGGGAACGAGGACGGGGAACTCATCATCCTCAAAGCGGGGAAAGAATATGAAGAGCCCGCCATTGTCGGATTTCCCGCTCCGATCTATTCGACCTGCGTGGTGGCCAACGGCACTCTCTTCATCATGAGCCAGACGCATCTCTACGCCTTCGGCAATCCCTGAGCGTGGCGTCGCGGAATCCGTTTCTTTTCCCTTCGTCGCTTCCTCACGAGGTATGAACGCCAAAATCGCGATCGCCGTTTTCTTCCTTTTTGTGATCTTTCATCACGATGTGTGGAACTGGGATGACCGCTCACTCTGGTTCGGATTCCTTCCGGTCGGTCTCGGCTACCATGTCGTTTATTCGATCGCGGTGGGGATTTTCTGGTATCTCGTGAATCGTTTCGCCTGGCCCCATGCCACCGAAGCCTGGGCGGAAAGAGGTCCGGAGGAATAGTCCGTCCGCCCCCTTTTCGTCGAAATTCCCCGCCTCGCTGTTTCTTTCGTCGCCCCGCCGCCGACCGCCATGACCACTTTCTACATTCTCGTCGGATACCTCGCCCTGCTCATCGGACTGGGTTTGTTGAGCAGCCGGTTTTTCAAAGGGACCAGCGCCGACTTTTTTGTGGTGAGCCGCTCGGTCGGTTCCTTCCTGCTGCTCATGTCCATCTTCGGGACCAC
>CAYLJC010000275.1:0-4777 GCA_964383345.1 uncultured Akkermansia sp.
CGAGCGGGGGAAGGTGAGTTGCCGGAGGTCGGAACAGGACACACCCGGCCCCGTCACGGCGGAGCTGGCCACCCTGGTGCCGGAGGGAAGTTCCGTGGAGGAGATCAACCGGCTGTTGCGCCGCCACCGCATTGTCCGTTTTGCGCCAAAGGCCACCTACCGCTTGACAGGCTCCATCCGCATTCCATCGGATACTTACATTGATTTCCAACAGGCCTCCCTGGTGTTGGAAGACGGGGCGAACGACTCTCTGCTGAGGAACGAAAATCAAGCGGACGGCAATACCCACATCATTCTGTGCAATGGTCGGCTGCTGGGCAATGGATCGAAGCAGGAGAGAAACTACACGAAGGATTACCGGGAGGGGTATTTCGGATTCGGCACGGTTTTCACCAAAGTGGACCAATTGGTCATGGACGGCTTTCATGTGCAGGACACCAATGCGTGGGGCATCGCGTATTTCCTGTGCGGTACGGTGAGGTTCAGCCATTTCACCTTCGACCAGCACGTGGCCCGGGGCAGAAACGGGGATGGCATCACGGGCATCGCCAGAAAGATTTACGTGGCCCATCTCAGTGGCTATACCAACGACGACATGGTGGCGGTGTCCACGGGCATCGGCAGTTTGCAGGGGAATGACATCGGCATTTCCCGGGAACACAACATCGATGTGGAGCATGTCGTGATCGAAAAGATCCAGTGCTCCGGCAAGGAAGGTCAGCGCACCCATGTGGGCGTGGGACTGTATCCCACTGCGGGCAAAACCATCAAACGCGTGGACATCTCGGGCTTGCGGGGGAAATTTGATCATTGCGCGTACCGGCTTCAGAACTATTGGCCGAAGATGGGGGAAGGATTTTTCGGAGAGGTGGTGATTTCGGACGTGGATTCCACCTCCAATCATCTCCATGGCTCCCTCGTCGATGTGGCGAAGGTGGACGTGCTGACACTGGAGCGCCACACGGCACGGGAGTCCGGTTCGGATGCCGACCTGCTCACCCTGGCCAATACCGTGGTGGAAAAGCTGGAACTGGTGGACAGCACCCTGTTGCATGGTTCTCCGGACAGGGTGGGCTGGGTTCATTTGCTCCCGGACAAACCCTCCCGTGTCCATGAACTGTCGGTGCAAAAGGCGCTGCGCTCCGCCAAGCGAGAGAAGAAGCCGCAAATAAATGACACCGGGCTATAATTTCCAGAAGCCGTGATTTCGCCCATAAAATCTTGACGGAAAGAACTTGGTTTTTGCCTGTCTCGGTGTCTTGGCAGGCATCGCCGCCCGTGATGGTTATCGCCAAAAACCGAAGGCGGTGGAGGCAACCCATTCGCATCAAGCCAAGCAATCAACCCGTTCAGAATAAATCACCTGTCTGGTCTCGCCGTCACAGCGAAACCAGGCCCGGAAATGGTGTCCGGCCAGCATCCGGGCGGTTCGAGGGGGACACGAGGAGACCGTCCCTGAATTTATTTTAGAAACCTAAGATATTCGTTGCCCGCGATGGGTTACAGGGTCATATTTAGGGCTAATTCTCCCCTTTCTGGCGTTTTTCGTAATTTCCAGAATGAACCCTTTTTTTGCACTTACCCGGAACATGGCCGCCAGGAAGACCAACTCTTCGACACGCAGATCCGCCCCTTCGAAAAAAACGCCCCCCAAGGAGAGCAATCCCCCCAAAGCGAAGCGGGTTCTCAGCGACGAGCCCTACGCCTTTCACGAAGTCCTCGCCCTCGTGCTGGCGGGAATTTCGGCCATGTTCGTTCTCGCGCTGATTTCCTACTCGCCCGCGGATCTCCCCTCGTGGGTCCCCTTCAGCAGTCAATCGGGGCGGAACGGGATGGTGGTGAATTTTATCGGTCCGGTCGGGGCCGTCGTCGCCGGCTATGCTTATTTTTTCTTCGGCGCGGCCTGTTTTCTGATTCCTGCGGTGCTGGCCTGGTGGGCCATCCAGGTGCTCACCGGAGCCCGTCCCTTCCACGCGCGGAATTTGGTCTCCTTCGCTTTTCTGGTCTGTTCGGCGGCCTGTCTCATCGAGTTTCAGGTCTGGTTTTTTCAGGACTGGTCGGCCCGCTACAACCTGCCCAAAAGCGCCGGCGGCTTTTTCGGCTACGGCGTCGGGCACAAGCTGGTCGAGCACTTCCTCGGATCGGTCGGGTCGGTCATCGTGGTCTCCATCATTTACCTGATCGCACTCATTGTGATCACCGGCGTCCACCCGTTCCAGTTTCTCGCGATGCTGCGCAAGGGCATCGCTGATCTCCTCGTGAGCCTGCGCGAGCGCGGGCCTCTCCTCGCGGAGATCCGGCTGCCGTTTTTCCGGCGTTCCGAGCCGGAGATGCCGCCACGCGCCCGGGCCCGCGCCGAACGTGCCGCCGCCCTCCCGAAGGAGGAAACCAAAACCGCCAAGACCGCGCCCGCCTCGTCCGCTCCTCTCCAGGCGGATCTCTTCGAGAGCGCCGCCCCCGAACCGCGCATCATCGACTCCTCCCAAAGCGCCCGCAAAAAACTCACTCCCGAGGAGGCGGCCGGCTCCCTTTTTGACCGGGAGAAAAAAGAGGGCACGGTGCTCGCCGGCGTGCAGTTTCCGGACTACCAACTCCCGAGCCTCAGCATCCTGCAATACGCCGACGATTCCGACGCGACCCCGGCCAACGAGGGCGAGCTGATTCGTCAGCAGACCACCATCGTCAGCACCCTCGCGACCTTCGGCGTGGATGTCGAGCCCGGGGACATCACGCGGGGTCCGACCATCACCCGCTACGAGCTCTATCCCACACCGGGGCTGCGGGTCAACCGCATCACTTCGCTGGAGGCGGACCTGGCCCGCGCCACCAAAGCCGAGCGCATCAACATTCTCGCCCCGGTGCCGGGCAAGGACACCGTCGGCATCGAGATCGCCAACAACGAAAAAATCCCCGTGGCCCTGCGCGAACTCTTCGAGGACGAAGCGTTCCGCGATTCCAAAGCAAAGTTGCCCCTCGCCCTCGGCAAAGATGTCTACGGACGCACCATCGTCGGCGACCTCGCCCGCATGCCCCACCTCCTCGTCGCCGGCGCCACCGGGAGCGGGAAGAGCGTCTGCATCAACAGCATCATCGCCAGCCTGCTCTACCGCTTCACCCCCGACGAGCTGCGTTTCATCATGGTCGATCCCAAGGTCGTGGAGATGCAGTTGTACAACAACCTCCCCCACATGGTCATCCCCGTGGTGACCGATCCCAAAAAAGTGCTCCTCGCGCTGCGCTGGGTCATCAACGAAATGGAGCGGCGCTACGCCCTTTTCGCCAAGGCCGGGACCCGAAATTTCGACGGATTCAACGCGATGCGAACCCGCGAACTCGCCGAACTGGAGGCCGCCGCCGCCGTTCTGCTCGAAGAAGAGACCGCCGGTATCGAGGCGGAACCCGAACTCGTCCACCACGTGAGGCTCGGCGACGACCTCGCCGTCGAGGGAGGATTCCCGGGAGTCGAGGAGGAACCCGACCTCCCGCCCGCACGGCAGAACCGTCCCGCCCCCGCCAGCGAGACTCTTCCCGAGAGCCTTCCCTATATCGTCGTCATCATCGACGAGCTGGCCGACCTCATGCAGACCGCGCCGGCCGACGTCGAGACCGGGATCGCCCGCATCGCACAAAAGGCCCGCGCCGCCGGCATCCACCTCATCGTGGCGACCCAAACGCCGCGGGCCGACGTCGTCACCGGCATCATCAAGGCGAACATCCCCTCGCGCATCGCCTTCCAGGTTTCCTCCAAGACCGACAGCCGCATCATTCTGGATGCCAACGGAGCGGAGAACCTCGTCGGCAAAGGCGACATGCTCTACCTGCCGCCGGGCAGCGCCCAGCTCGTCCGCGCCCAGGGTGCCCTCATCACCGACGAGGAGGCGCAGGACCTTGTCGACGCCTGTGCCACCCAGGGCCAACCCTGCTTCGAGCCCGATGCGCAGGAGGCGATCGAGTCGGGAGAATTCGGTGAGGGCGACGACGAGATCTCCGACGCCGACGAGGAAATCCTCGAGAAATGTCTCGAAGTCATTTACTCCGAGAAAAAAGCCTCCACCTCTCTCCTGCAGCGACGGCTCCGGCTCGGCTACACCCGAGCGGCCCGGATGATCGATATTTTGGAAAGCCGCGGCATCGTCGGAGCCGGCGAAGGTGCCAAGCCGAGGGAAATCCTGGTCGATCTTTCCGACGATTTCGAGTAAGTTGCGCCCTCTCGGGAGGGTTCCCCTCCCCGGGGATTCGGCGCATTTCCGCATCTACCTGCCGCGGGAATCGCTCTATAGTAGTCCGCCGTCTCACGGCGGGAATGGGTGACACATGTCAACAATAGGACAAAAGCTGTGCGGGACACGCCGCGAAAAGGGCCTCACCATAGAGGACGTCGCCCACGCCACCCGCATTCACCCCAACATGCTGCTGAGCATCGAGGAGGACGACTTCTCGCAATTCCCCAGCGTGGCTTATGCGAAAAGTTTCATCCGTAAGTACGGCGAACATCTCGGGCTCGATCTCTCCGCCGAGATGGAGCCTCTCAACAGCGGACTCCTCGTGCGGATCGAGGACAACGAACTGATGGGGGAACTGCAGAACACAAATCCGCAGAGCCGTCTTTTCCGTTTCAGACGCCGTCCCAAAAACGTCCGGCGGCGCGTCGAGAAGCCGGGTGGTGCACCGCTTTTTCTCAATTTCATACTGCTCGCGCTGATTTCCTCCCTCGGCATATTTTACTTCCTCGGCTACAACGCCAGTTCAATCGAAGAGGCGAAATCCGACATCGCCG
>CAYLJC010000276.1:0-4755 GCA_964383345.1 uncultured Akkermansia sp.
CCACAGGCCACAGGCCACGGACTTTTCATCGATCCGCCTTTTCCAGATGCAGCCAGAGGGTGTCGGAGACCTTCACCTCGAGGGGAATGGTGTCGCTGTGTTCGGCCAGCACCTCGCCGCTCAGCATTTCGGTGACTTTGGCGGGAAAGGGCAGGCGCAGCGTTTTGCCGCCGCCCTCGACGCCATGCACGACGATGAAATTCTCGCGGTGAAAGATCGCGGCATCGCCGGCGTCGAGGAAGGGCCGCGCGCCGCCAAATTGCGCGAGGTTGTGGAGAAACAGCGGCGTCATGCCCGAGGGATGGCCGATGTAGACGCTGCCGTGGCCTTCCATCGGTTTGAAGGCGGCGGACACCTGTCCGTCGTCGAGATACCGGCCCAGCGGCTGCGCCCCGGGGTCCCGCACGAGGAAGCGCGGCAACCGGATGTCCACGCCCAGACCCATTTTCCGTCCGGTCAGGCCGGAGAGGAGAGCTTCCGACGTTTCGCCTTGCGGCGGGGCGAAGACCGAGCCCAATCCGGTCCTGCTTTTTGCATCGACGGCGAGCTGGATGCCGGTGAGTTCCCGCATGGATTCCACGGAAAAGCCCTCCTCCGTGAGATAGCCCGGCGCATACTGCCACACCAGCAGCTTGTCGTCGCGCTTGAGCCTGGTGCGGATGAACTCGCGGGCGCGCTTGTTCGCGTGGTAGAGGTTCAGAAAAACGTATACCTTGTAGCCGTCGAGACCCTCGTTGACGAGATCGTCGAGGTAGACCAAATCGTAGGAGACGCCGGATCGGTTGAAGGCGCGCTGCTGCACCGCCAGGGAGTGGTAGTTCGGACCGACCATCAGGTTGATCTGCTCGGTGGTGTTGAGGAGGTTCCCCTCGTCCACCACGAGCACCACGTCGTTTTTGAGCCACGAAGGTTTTTCCTCGATGATCGCCTGCCCGGCGCCCTGGATGCGCCGGATGGCATCCATGATTTGTGGTTCGTGGAACCAGCCACCGCTCATCTCCATCCACCACGCGCCGCCGCCGACGGAGAGAACCTTGCCGGCGTCGCGGGCCATCGCCCCGAGCAAGTCGTCGCGGTTCCAATAGCGCGAGATTTGCGTGTCGTGCCAGAGGTCCTTGTATTGCGAAACCCAGGTGCGGAAATCGAGTTCGAGCATCGGGATTTTCCCGTGGCGGCGGGTCGAGTCGAAGACCCAGCCGAGCATGCCCTCGTTGCCCGCCTCGCGCCAGCCGTAGTAGCCGGGTTGCGCGCCCATCAGGTCCACGGCGTCCGAGCGGAACATCACGCTGTTGTCCGCATACATGGGATAGACCATCGCCGACATGGCCCGGCCATAGTAGGCCGCTCCGACCACGGGCTTGCCCATTTCCTCTTTGCAGAGGGCGAGGCCATCCACCAACAGGGTCGCCAGCTCTTCGTTCAAAAAGCGCAGCACATCCCGTTCGTGCCCCTGCGTCGCAAGATCGAGGAAGGGGCCGGCATAGCGTTCCGAAGCCACATGCGGTCTGGCGTTTTCGAAGTCCACCTCCGGATCTCTCCAGACGGCGCGCAGGGTCTCCACGCCGGGGTAGCGACGTCGCAGCCACGCGCGGAAAAGCGGCAGGTCGCCGGGCGAATGGCCGTCCTGGAGCGTCCGCTCTCCGCGCACGACCTGGTAATAGAACTGCCCGTCCTCGCCGCCGCCAAGCATGAAACCGACGACCGCCCGAGCATAGGGCTGCGCCCTGATGTGCCGCACGTAGGTGCGCAGCATGTCCATCACCTGCTCCCGGTAGAGCGTGGAATAGTAGGACGGCGGACCGTGGTGGTCGTGGCGCGAGACGGCCGCCTCGCCCTTCGCGTTCATCGCGACGTGGTCGGGATGCTGCTGCGTCCATTCGGGATAGGCGGTCACGTTGATGTAGATGAGATAATGGCCCTCGGGATCGCGCCGCACGCTGTTCCAGATGACGTCATCGATTTTCTGCAAGTCGTACTGCCCCGGTCCCGTCCAGTGCCGGATGGAGGGGTTGAACAGCGTGATCATGTGCAGATCCATGCCGGCATCGGCGAAATCCCTCACAAAACCGCGCGAGGGTTTGAACACGTCCGACAGATGGACGAAGGGCACGCGGGGCCGTCCGTCGAGATACAGGCGCGGGCCGCCGTTTTCCCGGCGCACCTGCGCCTGCGAATCGGGACGCTGCGAGAGGCGACGTTCGGTCTCCTCGCGCGAGAGCGGCACTTCGGGCTGCGGCCATTCGAAGCGGCGGGTATCCTCCTCGCGCCGGTTGAAATGGAACTGGTCGAAGAAGATCGTTGCCGGCGGTCCCTCGACCAGCAGCGCGAGGCGCACAAAACGGGTATCCTCCCCGGTGCGGACGATGCGGGTGCGGCGACGCCACTGCCCGGGTCGGCAGTTGTAGACGCCGGAATGCCCGGTGAGGCTGGATGAAGTGGGGCCGGTGATGACGGCCCGCTCCGCGTCTTTCCCGGCGGGTTGTTCCGGATCGGCGATTTCGAGAATGCGGAACTCGGCCAATGTGCCGAAGGTGGCCGTCGTGGTGTGATACAGGCCGGTCAGCAGATAGTCCGTGTCCGGTTCCACCGGGATGCGTTCGGAGACCACCCGCACCACGCCGATGCCGCCGGACTTCCGCACCCGCAGCACCGCTTCGTCCTGCGAATGCTCGTCGTTCGCCCGGCTGGCTTCGACCTGTGCCTCGACGCCGTCGCCGAGGCCGACCTGCCAGCCTTGCAGACCGTCGCTGAAGTCGGAATTCGGGACCAGGCTGGGAAGCTTCAACGCGGGCAGCACTTCGCCGCGCGTGCCCTGGCGCAGAACGGTCGGCGCGTCCTCCTGCGCGGAGAGCGGGACGCCGCAGAGGAGCGCCAGCCACGAAGCAAACACCGCACCAGCGAAGCGCTTCGATACAATGGTTCCCTCCTCTCGATTCATGGCCCCGCCGCGAGCACAGGTCGCCGCCCAACCCTCTCGAAGGTTCCTGTCCACCCTGTTCATTTCAGCCAATAGGTCTCGTGCGCCGACTGCCACACTTCCTCCTCGGAAAACTTCGCGGAGAAAAACCGGTCCCCGGCCCATGGCTCGAAGAGGTTTTTGTAGAAGGGGCTGCGCGGGTCGCCGGACTGGCCGGGGGAGTTGCTCCCGAGAGCCCGGTCCCAGTCGGCGGTGTCCACCACGATGCGGAAGGAGGCGCCGGTGACGTTGTTGTCCCCGTAGGCGTTGGATCCGGGGGTGAAGAGGTAGCCGCCCCGGGGCAGGGGACCGACGTCGAGCTTTTCCCTCCATTCCTCCGTCACGGCGGCGCTGAGCGGATGCCGGATGAGAGCGTGCTTGTAGTCCTTTTGCCCGTACTGCCAGCGGTCCCAATCCGATCCCAGCTTTTCCTCCAGGGCGGCGAGGGCGTCCACGAGGGCGCGGTTCAGGAATTCATCCCGGGAGAGATCCTGAAAGATCGAGGGATCGGCGTCCGCGATCCATTGCAGGGTTTTGGTCATGCTCAGCTCGCTCACATGGGGCCGGGCTTCCTCCGGCACGACCAGGGCCGTCAGATCTTCCCGGATTTTTCGCTCCCACATCACGTAGATGCCAGCGGGAACGGAGTCGGGCGCGAGGACAAAATCCCAATCCAGCAGCATCCGCCGGGCTTTTTGCGTCTTCTCGTCGGTCGGCCGGAGCTCCGCCAACACGCCGACGAGAATCCTGGCGGGCAGGGAGAGATAGTCGTTTTGCAGGGCTCCCATCTCCTCGGCGGTGAATTTTTTGCCGGAGGAAATCACTTCCTCGATCCGCTGCCCTCGGAAGGGGTCGGCCCAGGTGTAGCCCAGCGCCTCGGGATGGGGATAGCGGGTGTCCACGAGGTTCTCGTTGGCGGTGATGATGTAGCCGGATTCGGGATTGTGGGCGTGGGGGCGCTCCAGCATGGGCAGGTATCCGTCCCAGTCGCGGCTCCCGTCGCCCGGCGTCGCCACCAGACCAGAGAAGCCACGGCGCAGCGGAGAGATGCCCGCCGCCTGCCAGCCGATGTTGCCCTCGCGGTCGGCCCAGACCATGTTTTCCGCCGGGATGTGGTTGTAGCGGCAGGCCTCGCGGAAGCTCTCCCAGTCGCGGGCCTGTCCCATCCGCAGGCTGGCGAGATAGGGCGCGCCGCCGGGTTCGAGCCAGGCGCATTGGATGGCCAGGGCGCGGTGTTTTTTCCGGTCCACCCAGGTGACCGGTCCATGCACGGTGTAGAGATGGGTCACGGCCTTGCTCTCCCCGCCTTTGACCGGGATGGTGTCGCGGATTTCCTTCAGCTTGACCCACTCGTCGCGGTAGCGGTAGAGGGTCGGGTCCTCGGGATGCAGCTCGTAGACGCGGATGTCCTCGGCGTCGGTCTGGAAGATGGTCAGGCCCCAGGCACCGTGCTCGTTGTGCCCGATGGACACGCCGGGAATGACCGGTTCCCCGCCGCCCAGCACATTCCAGCCGGGGGCGTGCAGATGCACCCAGTATCTCAGGGAGGGGACGGCCTGCAGGCGATGCGGATCGTTGGCCATCAGGGGAAAGCCGCTTTGGGTGTGTTGGCCGCTGACGACCCAGTTGTTGCTGCCGATGGAGGATGCCTCCATGCGCTCCAGCAGGTCCTGCTCGCGGGCGATCTCCCGCTGGAGTTGGAAATAAGCCACATTCTCGTTTCGGTAGGCCTTGCCCACGTCGGCGGGTTCGAAGACGACGGGGGTCCGGAACGCCTCGTAGGGAGCGAGGATGTCCTC
>CAYLJC010000277.1:0-2119 GCA_964383345.1 uncultured Akkermansia sp.
GGCGGCCATGGGAGAGGGTACCGTGGAATGGGCAAAGTTCAAAAATTCAGAGTCACGGCGTGGCCTCTTCCGTGGTCGCATCCCCGGTCCCGGGTCGGCCTTCGATCTCGCGCAGAGCCGATTCGAGATCGGGATGGGACCACTGGAAGTCGAAGGATTTCAACACCACGGGATCGACCCGCTGGCTGGAGAGGAAGAGGTCTCCCATCCCGCCCGGGAGACGTTTCAGCAAAAAAGCGGGTACCGGAAACAGCGCCGGTCGCCGGAGAATCCGCGCGTAGATCCCGGTGAATTCCCGATTCGTGACCGGACAGGGCGAGACGCCGTTGACCCGTCCGCGGAGACTTTCCTTTTCCACGCAATCGGCGAAAATCCTCGCGAGATCGTGCAGGTGGATCCACGACATCCACTGCCGTCCCTCCCCGAGACGTCCTCCGAGGCCGAGCCGGAAAAGGGGACGGAGACGCCGGAGCATCCCTCCGCGCCCCAGGACGAGGCCGATGCGGAGATGCACCACACGCACCCCCCATTTCTCCGCCTTGAGCGAGGCGCTCTCCCAATCCCGACAGACCGTCGGGAGAAATCCAAAACCGACATCGCTCTCCTCGTCCAGCCACTCGTCGGACCGGTCGCCGTAGTACCCCGTTCCCGAAGCCGACACCAGGACGGCCGGGCGCACCGCCTCGGGAGTCCGGGCGATCGCCTCGACGAGATCGTTGCTCAGATCGACCCGGCTCTCGTGGATACGCCTTTTTTTGTCCCGGCTCCACCATCCCACGACGGGCTCGCCGGCGAGATGGATCAAGGCGTCGAGTCCGTCGAGATCGATACTGCCGGGATCGGCGAGTGAGCGGGTCTCATCGGCCCCGGCGATCCCGCCGGGCTGCCGGGAAAACGCCACCACGGTCCAGCCGCGGGTTTTTCCTTCCCTGAGAACCGCGGAACCGAGAAATCCACTCGCTCCGGTGACGCCTACTTTCATGCGGCACCCTATAACCTCGCAAGGCAAATAGGTAGGCGAAAATCACCGGAGAAACGCCCCGAGTCCCACCAGACTCACGCGGTCGCTTCGGCTTTCTGCTGGTCGAGGATGGCGACAAACTCGCTGGAATTCCGGCGCAGACGAGTCAGTCCCTCGGTCGATTCCCCGGACAATCCCGATTCCATGAGAATGAGTTCGGAAAATCCGGTAACCGCCCCGATCATGTTGCGGAAGTCGTGGCGGAGTTCTTTGTCATGGAGGGAAAAGTCGGCGATTCCGTTGAGTTTCTTGCGAATCTCGCGGCCCGAATTTTCGATATAGCCGAACAACTCGGGACCATCTTCGCCATATTCGCCGATCCGGGGACGCAGGGAGAGGCTCGTTTCGACGATATCCCGCGCGATTTCACGAAGCCGGTTGAGAGAAGGATCGCGGCTCACCACGTCCTGAACAGCCTCTTCCTCCGCCGGAACCCGGTGGCGATCCGCCTCGCGCCGCAGCGCCTCGATGATCTGGCGACTGCTGTCGTGGGTGGGGAAGACCGCGAGAAAACCGCCCGCCTTCGCCTTTTCAAAGAGTTGCTGGTTGGCGGTGGAAGCCAGGCCGAAAAAGGGCACGTTCGCCAAGGTGCCGATCCCGCGCACCGCCTGGATCGCACTCCAGAGACCGAGTTCGGCGAGATCGAGATCCACGACCATGAAGTCCGGGGTGTGTTGCCGACAAAACTCCACCATCTGGATGGGATTCCACACCACGGCTGTCTGGAAACCTTCCTGAGCCAGCGCTTGCTGGTAGCGCTCGCCCGTTTGACGCTCTCCCGCGACAATCAAAATCCTGTTCATAAGTCAACTGAGTGAAAATACCGAATTATCGGTAAATAATCAAATTACCATAAATATACTGGTTTTTAAGCTTATTCCAAGGAGTTTTTAAAAATTTTTTAGTAAGGCCGAAAAATCGTCCGTTGCGAAGCGCCCGACGTAAATTAGAATGCCCCCTCAACAAACGGGGCACACCCCTGCCTAACCCTATTCCTACAAACATGACCAAAGTTCTCCTTACTCTCTCTCTGGCCGCCGTCCTCTTCACCGGTGCCGTGACCTCACGCGCGGATGAAGTGGCCGAGATCACCCTCAC
>CAYLJC010000277.1:2129-4753 GCA_964383345.1 uncultured Akkermansia sp.
ATTCACAGTCAAACCCGGCCAGAAAGTCAAGCTCACCCTCATCAACCCCGCCGACAGTGTCACCCGTCAGCCGCACAATGTTCTCATCGTCAAGCCCGGCAAGAAAGACGTCGTGGGCATGGCCGCGAACAACGGCATGGCCGACCCCACCTTCCTCACGACCAAGCAAGCGGTGCCGGACTCCGAGGAGATTCTCCATCACTCCAAACTCGTCCAGGCGGGGGAACAGGACACGATGGAATTCACCGCGCCCACCGAGCCCGGCGACTACCCCTATCTCTGCACCTACCCCGGCCATTGGGCGATCATGAACGGTGTCATGAAAGTCGTCGAGTGACACTCCACCCCTCTTTTTCCTTTTCCAGAAATCCGGAACGGCTCTCCCCAAGGGCCGTATCCGGATTTTTTTTGTGCTTTTTTCAACGTTTTTCCAGCAAACAATCAAAGAAATGGACAAGCCCTCAAATTAATCATTGTATTTTTCATATTTTCCATATATCCTAATCTTCTTTTTTAGGATGAGATCCAAAATCCAGATCATCGACGACAATGTTGCGCTCACCACACTGCTGGCGAAAGCACTGACCAAGTTCGATTACGATCCCATCGTGGAGAACAATCCGCTTCTCGCGATCAACACGGTGCGGCATTACATGCCCGATCTCATCCTGCTCGACGTCATGATGCCCGAGCGCGATGGCGGCCGGGTCCTCGCCGATCTCCGCAACGATCTTTCCCTCCGCTACATCCCGGTGATCCTCCTCACCGCGATCGCCCGCGAAGCGCAGACCCTTGCCAGCACCGGCGGCATCCAGAGCACGGTCCTTTCCAAGCCGGTGCAGCTCCAGGATCTGATCCAGACGATAGAATCCCATCTCCAGGCCGCCAAGACCTACAACCAGCTCCAGACGGACGACTCGGAGGCAACGGAATCCTCCTCCCGCTTTCAGGAACTGCCCGATTTCGAGGCCGAAGGCGAGGGATCGCCGGGCCACTCCGGCGGGCCCGTCCCGAATCCCTCCCTCTCCTTTTCCGGTCAATTCCCGATCCGTGAAGAAGCTCCGTCGCATCCCGGGGAAGGATCGGCTTTTTCCTTTCCGAGCCGGGCGGATCACGAAAAACCCGGCTCCAGCGTGTGGTGAGGATCGAAATCGGGATCGAAAAAGCAAGGGGTGAAAAAGAGAATTCAGCAAGTCCCCGGACCGACAAGACCACAGCGAAGGAATTCCCCGAGGCACCAGTCGTATTCCGCGACGAGCTGGTCGACGACATCCCCGCTCTTCAGCGCCGTCGGCATCACTTCCCAGGTGTAGGTCTCTATTTCAAAGTGGCGGCACCATCCCGGATCCTCCGCCATCAGCGCGAGGAGCCCCGAGATGTGATCGCGGGTGTCGGCGAAGAGGGCTTCAGGATGGGAATGAACCGGAACGTGGAAATGGACCCGCCATTCCCGCCCCGGATCCTCCGTCTTGTGAAACCACCGCACCGCGTCGGGAAGATCCTTGAAACGACGGACCACTCCGGCCCCGTCGGAGACGATGACCTGATGCAGGTAGACCTCGTCATGAAAAAGCGCGAGGCGCTGCACGGACTCCGTCGTCGGTTGGAGGGAAAGCGCCGAGCTGAGATGAATCTTGCTGATCCGGATACCGGCCCCCCGCAGAGCCCCGATCGCATCGGCCGGCTCCTCGAATTCCACCGCGAGGTGGCAGGTGTCGTAGTTCACCCCGATGTTGCGGAGCAATCGTTCCCGCGCGTCTCCGCCGAGTCCGTCGATCAATTGCTCGAAAAAGGCGACCGTCTCCGCGCTCGTTTCGAAGAGTCCGAGAGGCTCAGGTTCCAATCCGAGATGCAGATCGCGTCCGGTCCGGTCGCGCAGGCGATCAAGATGTTCACTGCACGCCCGCAACTGCCGGTGGATCGTCTCCACCTGATCGGACCCGGGCCGGATGAATTCCTTGAACGACCCCGGCAGGGTGCTGACGCTGACACTCTCCCCCGCCGGAGCGAATTCGTCGATCAGATCGAAAAGCCGCAGGGTGTAGGCCAGCCGCTCCGGCGTGGTCCAGTCCGGCGCGTAGACCTGCTCCTTGACCCGGCTCCCGTGAAAGGTTCCGTAGGGAAAGCCGTTGATCGTGAAAACGTAGGCATTACTTTCCTCCAACCAGCGGCGGAAAGCATCGCGCAGCCCCTTGTCGGCGGAAAGCTCCCCGGCAGCGGCAGCGCCAAGCCGCAGGCCGATCCCGTAGGGGGCGTCGGGAGAAACGCGGCGGCGCACCGCATCGGTGTATTTCTGCAAACCCGCGAAAGTCTCCGCCCAGGTCTCACCGCGATGGATATTCGTGCAATACCCGAGATCGATACCATGTTCTAACCGCATCCCGGAAGGGAACGCATTCCGGGGGCCATTGCAAGGCACGAGCCGCGATTCGGTATCGCGAAATCGAGCATTCGAGACTGGACATCCGCAGGTCCCGTATCAAAAATGAGAATCAGCCCTTCCCCCCCAGCACTCCATGAGTTATCAGCCCTCCTCCGACAAAAACCCGCTCGACGCCCCGCCTTTCACCGGTGATTCCGCCGTTCTTATCGTGGACGAAGATCCCGCGTTTCAACTGGGCCTG
>CAYLJC010000278.1:0-4728 GCA_964383345.1 uncultured Akkermansia sp.
CAGATATGCCGCGACCGCGTCACGCGCCAGATGGCGGGCAATGAGAAAGGCGAGAGACGCGCCCGTTGTGGAGGCAGCGGAAACGATGACGGTACCCGCAATGACGCCAAATAGCGCACCGGCCGCCAGGCCCAGCGGAGCGCCCGGGAGCATGAGCACCGTGGCGATCACGTAGACCGCGATAAAGGCCGGTGGCCCCCACGGTCCGAGGCTTTCGACCCAGGTGATCATGGAGTCCAGCCACGCCCGCGACTCCGCAAACACCAGCATAACCGCCAGCGCGAGGATCGCCACGAGGCGGAGGAGGAGTCGGACGCGCTTGGTCACGGGTGCTTGTTGGGTGGTGGAGAGGCTGAGACGCGACTTCGAAACGGTGTGCTCAATAGTCCTGGCAACCTCTGGCTGCTGTCGTCGGCGAACTCTTCGAGTCCCAGATGCAGCTTGGTGTGGTCGGGCGTGGTGCGAAAGCTCCGAAAGAGCCGGTCCCAAATGGAGAGGAAAGAGCTGTAGTTCGAGTCGGTCTCCGGTTGCCAGCGCGAGTGGTGGATCTTGTGCATGAATGGCGTGACGATGACCCAGCTCAGGATGCGGTCGAAGCGGGACCCGAGGCTGATATTGGCGTGATGAAACTGAACCACGGCGAACATCAGCATCTCGTAGACCGCGAGCTGTCCGATCCCGATCCCAAGGAGAAAAAGGAGCGGAATCCGCAGGAGCGATGAAATCACGATTTCGCCCAGGTGAAACCGATTCGCGGTCGTCACATCCATGTGCGGATCAGAGTGGTGGACCCGGTGGAAGCGCCACAGGAAGGCCAAACGGTGGTTCATCCGGTGCCATGCGTATGTCCAGGCATCGAGGAGAAGCAACGCAAAAATCCACTCCGCCGCTTCGGGCCACGCCACCTGGTGGAGAAGTCCGAAGCCGTGACGCGCGGAGGCGTCCGCCGCCATCCACCAGAGACCCGCAAAGGCGAGCGCCGTGAGGAGGCCGTTTGTCACGCCGAGCAACACGTTCCGGGACCCGTGGAGCAGGCGGGCTTTTCCTCCCGGAAAGTGGAAAAAGGGATGGAGAGACTCCCACAGCAGGAGGAGTGCGAGGAGGCCGAATGCGAGATAAGGTTTCAGATCGGCGAGGTTCATCGTACCGTCATGCGGGTCGGCCAAGTGCGATTGTGTCTGAGGAGGAGGCGGTCGTAAGCGCACCGCCGCAACTGCTCCCCTCTCCGGCGGTACACCCCAGGCAGTGGTTGCCGGTGATGATGGGCAGACTCGCCAGCGAATCCGGGGTCACATCCCACAGGCAGAGATTGTTTCGCGATCCCAGCCGCATCCCCAGCATCTGGTTGAAGTCGCAATCGTAGATCTCACCCCGCCAACCAACACTGATGGTACTGCGACACATGAGGTCATCCACGGTCGCCGGATTGAAGCTGTTGGCGAGCAGTTCGAGATAGGCGTCCCACTGCCCCCGCCTTCGGAGTTCCGCAGCGAACCGGGAGATCGGAAGGTTCGTGATCGTGATGAGCCGGGTGAAGACGATGCCGTAACGCGTCCCCACCTCCTCCCGGTAATCGGCCTCCAGTTCCGCTTGGTTGGGAGGGAGGACGGGACCAAGGGGATTGTAGACGAGAGTTAGGGGTAGCCGGGTGCCGTAACCCACCGCGTTGAGCTTGCGCAAGGCTCGAAGGCTCTTTTCAAAAACGCCCTCGCCGCGATGCTCATCGACATTTTCGCCCAGAAAGAACGGGAGCGATGCGACCACTTCAACCTCATTCTGCGCCAGGAAGGTCGGCAGATACGAATGGGTCTTCGTTTCGATAATGGTGAGGTTGTTCCGGTCGATCACGTGAGAGCCCTCAGAGCGAGCCGTCTCGACCAGGTAACAAAAGTGATCGCTCAACTCGGGCGCTCCTCCGGTGATATCCACCGTCGCCGGACGAAACCGCTGAATCCACGTCCCGATCCTTCGGGCCGTTTCGGCATCCATCATCTCCGTGCGATTCGGACCGGCATCGACGTGGCAGTGTGAGCAGGTCTGGTTGCATTTGCGGCCGACGTTGATTTGGAGAGTCTGGAAGGCGCTTCTCCGGAGGGTCAACCCGTGATGCTCCAGTTTTTCCTGAAACCGGTTCATAGGTCGGCTCATCAGCAACTGCGATTCCCTTCGTTCGCGCAGCATTCCGGGGAGGTGCGGGAGGATTTCAGAGCTTGGATCGTGATGGAATGAAACTCCACCCCTTTGATCGTCTGCCAAGGCTCGTCATCGCGTGCGAGCACTTCGGCAAGCTCGAAGCCAGCCTCCCGAAAAGCGTCGAGAAACTCCGTCTTCGTAAGTGCGCCGCTGATGCAGCCGCTCCACAGAACCGGATCGAGCCTTATTTCATCCGGCACCACGTGATCGCACACGATATCGGAAATCACGGCGCGCCCGGTGGGTTTGAGCACCCGGAAGATCTCCTCGAAGAGGCGGCGCTTGTGCCCGGCATCGATCAGATTCAGAACACAGTTCGAAACAACGACATCGATCAAGCCGGAGGCGATGAGGGGACGGGCCTCCCGCAATTCCCGCGTCAGGTCTTCGAGGACGAGGAATGAATGGAGATCGACCACCGGATGGTTTCGCAGGGCCACATCGAGCGGTTCCATGTCCAGCGCCAAATCCTGGATGCGCCCTTTCCGGAACTCCACATTGGCGAAACCGATGCGGTCGGCGACAATCGGGGCGTTGCGGCGCGCCACTTCGAGCATGTCATCCGTCATGTCGACTCCGATCACCTTCCCGGCAGGACCGACGACTTGGGAGGCGATGAAGCAGATCTTCCCGGTGCCGCTTCCGAGGTCCAGCACCGTTTCGCCAGGCCTCAGGTGGCGGGACGGGTCCCCGCATCCGTAATCTTTCTCGATGACCTCAGCGGGAATGGCCTCAAGGTAGCGAGGATCGTAGGATACCGGACAGCAAAGGGCTGGCTCCTGAGCCTTCGCCGCAGCGGCATAGCGCTCGCGGACCACAGGCTCGAAAGTGGGGTGCGGGTTCATGACGGAAGTTTGGCCCACGTTCGAGCGAAATCCAAGGTCCTTCCGGTCATATTGATCCCGGAACTGCGTGACGCCCACACTATGAGGGGGCGCGATGAGGGGGGTGCGACTTCCTCGTCGCAGTCACAGCAGGCGTCTACTCCGGCTTGCGTGTGTTCCGAGAAAGTGGTATCGGGGGCCAAGACAACCGTGGGGCGCAATCTGAAGATTCAACAAATCAGCATTTCATGAAACTGCGCGACAGCGGAATGCCCGAGGAGAATTATTGGGAGTCCCTCCTGGACGTGCCGCTGATCCTCGACCGTCTTCAGTTGAGTTCGGAAATCCGTGATGCGATCGAGGTCGGTTGCGGCTACGGCACCTTTTCCCTGCCCATTGCCCGACGGATCACGGGAACCTTGCGGGCTTATGACATCGATCCTGCCATGGTCGAACGCACCGTCGTAAGGGCCTCAGACGAGGGTGTTTTGAATCTTCAAAGCGAGTTGCGCGATGTCATAGCGGAGGGCTTTGGTGTGGCCGACGGCTCTCAAGACGTCGTTTTCTTGTTCAACCTCCTCCATTGCGAGGATCCGGTCGCGCTCCTGCTGGAAGCCTCGCGAACGCTGCGTTCGGGTGGGCGGTGTCTGGTGATCCATTGGAGGCATGATCCGCGAACGCCGAGGGGGCCGGACTTGTCGATTCGTCCGAAGCCTTCGCAGATCGCGAACTGGGCCGAAGCGGTCGACTTGGTATCCTTGCTAAATGAGCCGGTCGATCTCCCACCTTGGCACTTCGGAATGATTCTTGGGAAGGCTTGATCTGTCGGTTTCGAACCGCATAAATGAAAGTAATCCCCTCTCAAAACCCTGAATTCTGGGGGTTCCCGTCGAAGGCGTGATCGGAACCAGATTTCATAAAGTGGAAAATCACTAAAAATAAACGGGTTACGACTTAGTTCTAAACTGCGCAATATTCTCTTACTCTACCCCCCGAAATTCACAAAAGCCCTTCAAGAAGGTCGCGATAGGCCAGGGCGGAACGGATGATCATCGCGGCGACGAACAGGAGAATCCCCCAGTAAAAGAGCTTCGGAGTCCACTCGGCCAGGGATTCCATCGCCTCGGCGGCGGATTCGGCGTAGTAACGGCCCCACTCGGCCAGTTCACGATCCAGTTGGCCCGATTCTTCCGCGACCGCCATGCCGCGCGAAAAGTCATCGGGAAACGCCTCCGGCGAAGCATGGAGGGCGGCGGCGAGTGGATCACCTCCCGCAACGATGTCGGCACCCCTCGCGGCCGCCTCGAGAAGGAGTCCGCTGCCCGAGGCGCGTCCGGCCCCGTCGAGGGCGTCGCTCATTTTTTTCCCGGCGAGAAGGAAAATCTCAAAGACCTGGGAAAAACGCTCCATCGCCACGGCGCGGCGAGCGCGTCCCAGCAACGGCACCCGGCCCAGGATCCCGTCCACGAGACCCGAGGTGCGACTGAGGCGGTTCAGAAAAATGCCTCCGAAAATCAGCAGGAGCACCACCAGATAGGCGGCGAGCATCATCTTGCCGCTATCCTGAAACGCCTCCCGGTAGTTTCCGGCGGGTGCGGACCCATCGAGGGAGAAGCTGCTGAAAGCCGTCACCGCGAGGGTGGAGACAGGAATCGCGACGTGGATCAGGACAAGCGGGTAGGCGAGACCCTTGAGGATTTTGCGCCTGGTT
>CAYLJC010000279.1:0-4724 GCA_964383345.1 uncultured Akkermansia sp.
CATCCTCGCTGGCGAAGATGTGACGGGTTCGAGATTGCTCAAAGAGATCCGAAACAAACGCTTTTCCGCCAGCCTGATCCGCCCGACCCGGCTGCTCGAATTGTCCGTGCTCGATCCCGATCCGGTCCGGGCGCAGCTCATCGCCCGCACTTTCGTGGAGGAGTTCGAGACCTTCCTCGGAGATCTGAAGCGCCGCGAGGCGGGAACTTCCTCGGTCGAGCTGAAGGCGCGGGCCGACGAAGCCTACGCCCGGGCGCTCGAAGCGGAAAAAGAACTCGAGGAATTCCGCATCCGCCATCCCGATCTCACGGTGGAACAGGATCACCAGCTCTTCGCCGAGCGCCTCACCAAAATCGGCGAGGAACTCAACATCGTCGCCGGAAAAGTCTTTCACCTCCGCAGCCTCGTCGAGACTCTCGCGGACGTCGATCCCGAGACCGACCCTATCACCATCATCAATATTGGAAATTTCTCGGAACTGGAGCACGTCTCGGAACTCCTCAACCAGCGCATCGGCGCCCATACCGCCCTCGCCTCGGCGACCGGACAATTCACCGAGACCCACCCCCGCTTCCGCGAGGCGCGCAACCGCGTCAACGAACTCGACACCCAACTCAAAACACTCGCCCGGGATCTCAAGGGCTCCCTTGAGGCAGACTACGAAGCCGCTCTCAAGAACGAAGCGATGCTGACCGCACGCGTCGGGGAACTGCAAATGCGGCTCACCGAAGTCAAGACCGCCAGTTCCCGGTTCCGTGCCATCCAACAGCGGGTCGAGACCGAATGGCAGGTCCATCAATCGCTCCGCGATCGCATCGGACAAACCTCGCTCGAAGGGGAAAAATCGAGTGACGTGACCCGGCTGATGTCTGAACCCATCGTGGCCCACAAACCCTCCAGCCCGAGCAAGCCCATCGCGCTGGTGGCGGGCGCTTTCGCGGGGGGACTTCTCTCGCTCGGACTCATCGGCACGGATCTGCTCCGGGGCAGTCCTTTCCGCAATCGCCGCCAGGTCGAAGAGCGCCTTGATGTCCCGGTCGTCGCGGAGATCACCACCCCCTCGCGCGGAGGCAACGACGCCGCCCTGCTCGAGGCGATGACCGGAGTCCTCCTCGCGCCGGAACAACGCGAAGCCGGGCTCATCCACCTTTCCTCCCTCTCGGAAAACGACGAGGGACTCCGCGTCGCCGCCTGTCTCGCTTCGGCTTCGGCCTACTACGCCTGTCCCACGCTCTTGATATCCGTTGCCGCCGGAAGCGACCCGAGCCTGCCGGTGAATCTCGTCCCCCAGGCGTCCCGGACCGAAAACCTCCACACCCTGAGCCTGCCCGCGAGCTTTCTCGTCGCCCCGCGTGAAGCCTGGCAATTGCTCAGCCCGCATCGACTGCGTTTCAGCCGCATCATCATCGAATCGACCGCCTTCAAACAAGAAAGCCAAATCCCCTCGGCGGTGGCCTCCCTCGCCGACGCCAATCTCGTGTTGGTGCGAAGCGACAGCGGTACCCGCCGGGAAGTGCAACAACGCGTCTCGCGTCTCGCGAGGGGATCAAACGCCTCGCTCGCGGTGATCCTGCAGGCCTGATCCCGACCCGCCGCCCGTCTCGCGAGAGACGTCCCTCCCCCTTTCTTTCCCCACCGCTTTGAAGGCTTCTTCCCCCAGTGCCGCGCTGCGATTCGTCGCACGATCCGTCCCCGCTGTCTTCGCATGGGAGCGACTGCTCCACACCCTCCTCCCCTCGGCGGTGCGCATGATAGGAGCGGGGTTTCAATTCCTCAGCACCGTCATCGTGGCCCGCACCCTCGGCGACGGTCCCAGCGCCAATTTCTTTTTCTGGTCCTCGGTCCTGATGACCTCGGCTCCGATCGCCACCTTCGGACTGGAGCAAATCGCCCTGCGCAACGTGCCGCGAATCCAGCGTGACCATCCCGAACATGTCGGACGCTTCGTCGCCCATCTGCGCACCATCTCGATCCTGCTCTCTTTCCTCATCGGGCTGGGATGGGTCGTCTACGCGGTGATCAGTCAGGCCCCTCCGGGCGGAATCCGTCTCTGGCACTTTCTTCCGCCTATCCTCCTCGGTGCCATCGCCGTCGCCCTCATCAACGGAGAAGCCTTCAAGGGCCTCTCGCGTCCCGTCATGGGCAGCATCTACGGACACCTCCTTCCCGTGTCGCTCTTTTTCCTCTCGGTGGCGCTCTTCGCGAAACACCTCGGTTCACCGGGCATTCTCACCCTCTACACCGGCAGTTACCTCGTCGGAGCACTCGCGGCCCGCCACGCCAGCGGAGGCGAATTCCGGAAATATTTCCTCGCATGGCCGGACCGCTCGACCCTGCGCTCCCTCCTCGCCGAGGGGTTCCCCATCTGCCTGGTGAGCGTTTTCGGGGCTCTCGGCTTCATCATCTCCCTCGCTTTTTTTGAACTGACACGACCCGCCGCCGAAGTTTCGCACCTCACCGCCGCCTTCCGCATTTCGATCCTCTTCGCGGTGCTCTCCGCCGCGATTCACAGCGTCTTCGCCCCCGCCCTCTCCCGCAGCGCCGAGCTTCCCGATCCGCTTCGGCCGCTCTTCCGGGTGTATGGCAAAGCCATCCTCATCGCCCTCGTCGCCCTCGCCCTTCCCCTCGGATTCGGAATCATCTTCCCCGAGTGGATCATGTCGATCTTCGGGGAGGAGTTCCTCGACGGGGCCGCCCCCTTGCGGCTTCTCCTCCTCCTCCAACTCCTCTCCCTGATCCTCGGACCGGTCCCGCACCTCCTCCTCATGACCGGGCACACCGTTTTTCTCGCCCGCATCGGCATCGTGAAATTTCTCGCCACCGTGATCCTTTCGTTTTTCTTCATCCCGCGATACGGCGGCAGCGGGATGGTTTACGCGATGGGCCTCGCTTTTGTCGGGGAGGACATCGTCGGATTGCTCTATGTCTTCCGCAAATTGAGAGCCGCGCAAATCGAACCAAAGAGGGATGCCTCCGGGTCATGACAGGGTCAGGTGATTTTCCCGCCGGAAAAAACGGCATCGGCTGGCTGCCCTGGTGGACGCGGCCCTCGCTCATGCTGATCGGGGCCTCCCTCCCCGCGCTCCTGCTTTTTTCCTTCTCCGACAGCCGCATGACCCTGTCCGGGGCGCAGCTCTTCTATGGCCATCGCGATCTCCTTGTCGGTGTCGTCGCGATCTTCCTGCTATTCAGCGGCGCTCTTCTTGGCGAATCGACTTTTTTCTCCCGGATCGGTCGCGCTCTCCGGGGAGCGAGCGGAAGGGCGGATGAGATCCGGCGGCCCGGCCTCCCGCCCCGACTCGGGGAAACGATGCTCTCGACCCGGCTCGATTCTTTTTTGATGGTCGTCTTTCTCGTTTCCCATCTCCTCTTTTTCCGGAACTTTTTCCTCAATCCCGGCCTCGCTCTGGAAGTGCTCGGGGGAAATCTCGAACTCAAGCACTCCTTCAAAACCATCCCCGGCGTCACCACCTGGACGCAGGTCTCCCTCGTCATGGGAGCGATCCGCGGGATGCGCTGGTCCGGCATTCTGCCGGGACGCATCAAACTGATCTCCTCCTATCACCTCTTCTTTTTCGGAATCCTTTTCGTGCGCGCGATCCTCTGGTCGGAGCGACTCGCCCTGATCGAGGGGGCTCTCCCCTTCTTCATCGGAGCCCTCCCCCGACTCGTCGCACAATCGGGTCCGCGCTGGAGAACGATCTTCCGCCTGCTCCCCCTCCTCCTTCCGGGGCTGCTCCTGGTGGTGTTCACCGCCTTCGAAGCGCTGCGCTCATGGGGGTATTATTCGGGACAACACGCCAGCCTTTTTGAATTCGGCTGGCGACGTCTCTACACCTACTATTTCGAAGCGATGAACACCGGTGCCGCCGTCCTCGGCACCACCGGATTTTACGACGGTCTCAGCGGCACGCTCTCCCTGACCGCCTACGAACAAATCTACGACGGTCTCTACCTCGGTGCCCTCGATGTCGAGTACAACAACCTTTCCGGCATCTGGTACATCGCCGCGCGTTGCGGCAGCCTCCTCTTCGCCCCCGTCTTCGTCCTCATCGGCATCTGGTTCGGCCTGACCTGGCGCGGGTATATCGCGGGAAAACTGTTCGGTCTTTTCTACCCGCTCACCTTTCTCGGGCTCATGGAAATCATCCGCATCCCCTACTGGATCGGCACCAACCGCGCCCTTCCCACGACGCTCGTGATCCTCCTGATCCTCTGCTGGGCCGCGACTCTGCCCTACCGCGTCCGGGTGCGGCGCGGCGGCCCCCCCCTCTCCCGCACCCCGGCCCCGGGATACGCGAGCTATTCCCCGACCCATCACCGATGACTCCCGTGACCGTCAACGCCCGCTTCCGCCTGCGCCCCGTCACCGGCGTGGAGCGATTCGCCCTCGAAGTCTGCTCCCGGCTCGCCTCCGATCCCGTCCTCGCAGTCGGAGACATTTTTCCCTCACACAACCTCACCGGTCTTCGCGGCCACGCCTGGGAACAATTCGTACTGCCCCGCAAAGTCCCTCGCGACGCGTTCCTTTTTTCCCCCTGCAACACGGGTCCCCTCGCCCTGCGGCGGCAGCTCGTCGTCATGCACGACGCCGCCGTGTGGGATTACCCCGATGGCTTCAGCGCCTCCTTCGGTCGCCTCTACCGGCAGCTCCTCCCCCGCCTCGCTCGACGCGCCGCCCTCGTCGCGACCGTTTCCGAATATTCGCGCGCCCGGCTCGCCCC
>CAYLJC010000280.1:0-4722 GCA_964383345.1 uncultured Akkermansia sp.
CCGGATTTCTCCTTGGCCAGGATGTTCTCATCCAGCCGCTGCGGGGAAATCCGGGCGCGCCTTGCCGGACCAACCCTCGCGGCGTCTCGCGACGAAAGAGGATGAGAAATGCAGGCCGGTGCCCCGGAAACGGCCCGAAAAGGGAGCTGCGAAAGAATCTCCGAAACAACCGGGGAATTCCTCACGAATGCGGCGGATCGGTTTTCTTTTTCCCCGTCGCCGGAGCGGTGGTCTTGGCCTGGGTGTCCGGTACGCTCTCTTTTTCGGCGGACTTGTCTTTGCCTTTCGGTGGGGGAGGGGTCGAGTTGTCGGCACAGCCTGCGCTGCCGAAGAGCGGCGCGGTCATCACCGTGATCCCCGCCGCGGCGGCGGCTTTGTGGAGAAGAGAGAGTTTTTGCTTTTTCTCCGTCCCGCCAAAACGGGCCCGGCGGATTGTGAGGGAATTGCCTTCGTGGATGCGGTAGACCACGTTGCGGACTTCGTCGTCGCGGTAAAAATTTCCCCCGGCGAGGTGGACGCGGTACCAGAGATGGTAGTCATCCGCCCCGAGACCGACGGCGCGCTCCTGGTAGTTGCCGGCTTTGCGGGCGATCTCCGCGCGGATCAGGACGGAGGAATGCGGCAGCATGTTGTCATCGGAATTCCCCGTGAACATCGTCTCGACCCCCTTGTTGGGCCAGTGCAGGCGCGGGGTGATTTCGCCGTTCTCGTGGCTGAGGAGGAGACATCCGTAGACGTCCACTTTTTTCAGATCCATCATGTGAACGGCCCGCTCCAGATAGGTCGGCATGAGCTGGTCGTCGTAGTCGAGCGGTTTGTAGAATTCGGTTTCGCACGCGGCCACGGCCTGGCGGTGGAGCCAACTGCAATGCTCGATGTCGGGTTCGAGTCCGGTGCAGATGAGTGGCAGGCCATAGCGTTTGGCGAGCGGCTCGGCGAAGGACCAGGGACCGTCGACGAGCAGCTTGACGGTGAATTTCCGGTAGGTCTGCGAAGCGAGGCTGGAGACGGCGTCGTCGAGTTTGGCGAGGTCGGTGCCCTTGTGAATGCGGAGCCCCACGGTGACGCGGGCTTCGGGATGGTGCAGGGAGGTGCCGGTCATCTCGGCGAGAAGATGGCGGTGCGCCGATGCGTAGTTGGCTCCGAGGGAAAGAGGGGCGGCCGAGGCGAGGCAGTTGACCCCGGAGAGGGTTGCGGCCTTGAGAATGGCGCGATGGGCGTCTTTGGCGAGTTTTTTCGGATTGGCGTTCCAGTCGATCAGGTACCCGTTGTAGCCGTTTTTCACGAGATCGGCGATGCCGCAGGTCTTGGTCACAACCACGGGGACTCCGCAACTGAGGGCTTCGGCGGCGGTGAGGAGATAACCTTCTTTTTCGCTGTTGCCGAGGAGCACGTGGCAGCCCTCGAGGCGGTGGCGGTAATGGAAGGGATTGAAGTCGAGCGGACGAAGGTCGAGCCGGTCGGCGACCCCGAGCTTTTCCGCGAGCGCCTTGACCTTGGCGAGGGCTTCGGCCTGGGTGCGCTGGGTGTATTCGAGTCCGGCGGTATCGGCACCCGTCCAGGCGCGGATGACCATGCGGGGTTCCGCCGCGAGCAAGTAGGGCAAGGTCATGATGCCCTTGGACTCGAGGGGACGCCCCATCCAGCCGACGATAAGACGGCCGCGGGCATCGTAGTCGCCTTTGACGGCGGCAAATTCGGACACCGGGGGCGTCATCACCCCGAGGACACGATGGCCTTTTTCCTTGGCCCAGCCGGCATAGCGGTCGAGGACTTTCTGCGAGACCCCGGCGACGGTCATGCCGTGCAGGTCGTCGTAGGCCCGGTGGATAAAGCGCCAGCCCGCGTCATCCCACGAATGCAGCACGAGGGAGGTGGGGCGCTGCGGCAGGCCGGAGAGATCGCCGTAGCTCAAAAACCAGGAGGACGGATCGTTCGGCGCCTCGCGTGTCACCTTGCCGCAGGAAAAACCGCTTTTCTCCGCTGCGTCGAGCAGGGGCATGTCATCCGATTGCGAATAGAGGGTGGTGCGTTCGCGAACCCATTCGGGCAGGGCGCTGATGTAGCGTAGGACCGCCGTCTGTGCCCCGCCCAAAGCCAGGTTGTGGCTGACAAAACAGGGATTCACTCGGGGAATAGGATAAGAAATGGAACTGGCCATAAGAGAAAAGGGGGATTGTGTCACGGGATGATCGCAAAAAGTGGCAAAAGGAGTGGCAAAAGAATCCTGCTGTCGGGATCCTGTCCGGGGTGGAAAAGGGAGTGCCGACAGTCCAACTTCAAACGGTACCGCAACTTTTCAAGTGACTCTATCAGGCCATGCGCGAGACCCTCTTTTTTCTCG
Organism: uncultured Akkermansia sp.; assembly: GCA_964383345.1. Classification (GTDB taxonomy): domain Bacteria; phylum Verrucomicrobiota; class Verrucomicrobiia; order Verrucomicrobiales; family DEV007; genus Arctic95D-9. The sequence goes on from CAYLJC010000280.1 coordinate 2,345, forward strand.
CGGGTGGATCGGGCGGACCGAAGCCCCGCCCATCGGGAATTGACCGCCCTCCCTTCTCTGGCCATGATGAGGCATGAGTCCTCTCGTTGCCGAATCCAAGCCCCGCTCCCGTCGCTCTTTTTTGCACGACGGGGCGCTCTGGATGGCGGGTTCGGGTCTGCTCGCCGCGCCGCTCGTCGCCGCGGACGAGGCACTCGTCCGGATAGGGCTGATCACCGATCTCCACTACGCCGACAAAGACCCGCGCGGGTCTCGTCACTACCGCGCCACTCTTGCCAAGATCGCCGAGGCGGGGGCCTTTTTCGCCCGGAGTGAAGTTGATTTCGTCGTCGAACTCGGCGACCTGATCGACGCGGCCGATTCCGTCGAGGTGGAAACGGGGTATCTCCAGCGCATCAACCGCGAGTTCACCTCTCTCGCGTCGGAGCGGCATTATGTCCTTGGCAACCACTGTGTCGACACTTTGACGAAGGATGAATTTCTCGGTCAGGTCGGGCAGGCCGCTTCATACTATTCCTTCGAGCGAGGCGGGGTGCGCTTTTTCGTCCTCGACGCCTGTTTCCGGTCGGATGGCGTTGCCTACGAGAGGAAGAATTTCGTGTGGACCGATGCGAATCTCCCTCCCGCCGAAGTGGAGTGGCTCCGTGGAGACCTCGCCGCGGCGACGGGTCCGGTTGTCGTTTTCGTCCATCAACGTCTCGATGTGGAGGACAAACACGGGGTCAAAAATGCCGCCGCGATCCGTGATCTCCTCGAACACTCGGGCAAGGTTCTCGGAGTGTTCCAGGGACACAGTCACAAGAACGACCGGCGCGAACTCGGTGGCATTCACTACCTCACCCTCCGGGCCATGGTCGAGGGGGCGGGGGTGGAGAACAACGGCTACGCGCTCCTTGAGATTTTTCCCGGCGGCGTTATGAAGCTCACCGGGGAACGGCTCCAAGAGAGCCACCGATGGACCGGGGGGATCGGATAGAGCGGACGCGGGAGCGCCGGTTTCGTCGCAGCCCCTTTGTTCCGTCGTTCGCATTTCCCGAAAACTTTTGCTTGATCGTGCGGTAGTCCTTCCTAAATATTATCTATGGGTGATCTTCCTCTCGGTCTCAGTTTTGACGATGTTCTTTTAATCCCGCAGCGCAGCGCGGTTCTGCCTGCCGAAGTGGATGTCTCGACACGCCTCGCCGCCGATATTCCGCTGAACATCCCCATCATTTCCTCGGCGATGGACACGGTGACCGAGGACAGTCTCGCCATCGCCTTGGCCCGTGAAGGCGGTCTCGGGGTGATCCACCGCAACATGCCCATCAGCGAGCAGGCCGACATGGTCGCGAGGGTGAAACGCTCGGAAAACACCGTCATTGTCGATCCTTTCACCACTGCCGCCGATGTTTCCCTGGCCCGGCTCCAGGAGATCATGGAGGAAAAAGGGGTCAACGGTTTTCCCGTGGTCGACGGGGACGGCTTTCTCGTCGGCATGGTCACGAGCCGCGACATCTGGTTCATCGAAGACAATTCGGCTCCGGTTTCGTCCGCGATGACCCCGCGCGAGCGTCTTGTCACCGCACCCGTGGACACCGGGCTCGACGAAGCCCGCCGCATTCTCCATCAGAACCGCATTGAAAAACTGCCCTTGGTCGACCGGGACGGACGTCTCGCCGGCCTCATCACCGCCCAGGACATCGAAAAGAAGGACATGTTCCTGAACTCGGCCAAAGACCCGACGGGACGTCTCCGGGTCGGCGCGGCCATCGGGGTGGGGGAGGATTTTTTCGAACGGGCCAGGGGGGTCATCGAGGCCGGGGCCGACGCGGTCTTCATCGACGCCGCGACCGGGCACACCGAGCGGGTTCTCTCGGTCATTGAAAAACTGCGCGGTGAATTTTCCACTCCTGTCGTCGCGGGCAATGTCGTCACCGCCGAGGGCGCCGCCGATCTCATCTCCGCCGGGGCATCCGCCGTCAAGGTCGGGGTCGGTCCCGGTTCGATCTGCACCACCCGCGTCATCGCCGGGGTGGGCCTGCCGCAGTTCAGTGCGATCGAGAACGTCTCGGTGGTCTGTCGGAAAAAAGGGATTCCGCTCATCGCCGACGGGGGCATCCGCTACTCGGGGGATGTTGTCAAAGCCATGGCGGTCGGGGCCGACATCGTCATGCTGGGTTCCCTCCTGGCCGGCTGCCGCGAGAGTCCGGGTGAGATCGTCAATTACCAGGGTCGGACCTGGAAAGAGTACCGTGGAATGGGGTCGCTCAAAGCGATGCGCAAGGGTTCGGGAGACCGCTACGGCCAGAATTCCTCGGGCAAACTCGTCGCCGAAGGCGTCGAGGCGAGGGTGCACTATCGCGGGCCGCTCGCCGACACCGTCTTCCAGCTCCTCGGCG
>CAYLJC010000281.1:0-4721 GCA_964383345.1 uncultured Akkermansia sp.
CGGGGATGAGCGGGATCGAGGGCATCCGCCGCATCAAGACCGCGCTGCCCGAGATCGAGATCCTCGTCTTCTCGGTCTTCGACGACAACGAGAAGGTCTTCAACGCAATCTGCGCCGGGGCCTCGGGCTATCTCCTCAAGACTTCCAGCATGGGGGAAATCCCCGATGCGATCCGTGAAATTCTCGGCGGCGGGGCGCCCATCAACGCCCTCATCGCCCGCCGCGTCCTCGACATGTTCAGCGACCTGGCTCCGCAAAGCCGCGACTACGGTCTCACCGAGCGCGAAAAGGAGGTGCTGGAGCAAATGGTGGAGGGACTCACGAAGAAGGAAATCGCGGATCAACTCGACCTCTCCTTCCACACCGTGGACAAGCACATCCGCGGGATCTACAGCAAGCTCCACGTCAACACCATGACCGGAGCGGTGGCCAAGGCGCTCAAAGAGGGCCTGTTGCCGAAGAGTTGATTTCGTCGCGAATCGCCGCTAGCAATTACCGCATGCTATACATCGGTATCGACAGCGGGACCCAGAGCACCAAGGCGGTGGCGTTGGATCTCGCCAGCGGCGCCATCGTAGCCGAGGCCGCGCGGTCATATGACCTGATCGCCGGCCTGCCCCCCGGACATCTCGAACAGAATCCGGCGGATTGGATCGAGGCGGTGCGGACGACGATCTCCAGCTGCCTGGAACAACTGGGGGCCCGCCGATCCGAAGTCCGCGGGATAGGAGTGAGCGGGCAGCAGCACGGCCTCGTCGTCCTCGATGAAAACGATGCGGTGATTCGACCGGCCAAGCTTTGGTGCGATACCTCGACGGCGGACCAGTGCGATCAATTCGCCGCCGCCTTCGGTGGCAGGGAGGGCCTCATCGCCCGGACCGGGAATCCCGTGCTGCCCGGCTACACCCTTCCCAAACTGCTCTGGCTGAAGCAGAACGAACCGGAGCATTTCCAAAAGGTCCGCTCCGTGCTCCTCCCGCACGATTACCTCAATTTTTTCCTCACCGGGGAGAAGCGCATGGAGTTCGGAGATGCCTCGGGCACCGGTGCGCTCGATGTGCGCGCTCGTCGATGGGACGAAGAACTGATCCGATTCGTCGATCCGGCGGTCCTCGAAATGCTGCCTCCTCTGGGATCTTCCACGGCGGTGCATGGCACCCTGCGGCCGGACCTCGCGACCGAGTGGGGGCTGGAAAAAAACGTCCTCGTCAGCGCCGGCGGCGGGGACAACATGATGGGGGCGATCGGCACGGGAAATATCTCCGAGGGCGTCGTCACCGCCAGTTTTGGCACTTCGGGGACGCTCTACGGTTGCGCCGCAAAACCCATCGTTGATCCCGAGGGCGAGATCGCCGCTTTTTGCGACAGCACCGATCACTGGCTCCCGCTCGCCTGCACCATGAATGTCACCGCGGTAACCGAGCGGGTCAGGGGCTGGTTCGGCTGGGATCTCGAAGAAATGGAGCGCCGGGTCGCCTCGGTTCCACCCGCCGCCGGAGGCGTGCATTTTTTGCCTTACCTCAATGGCGAACGCACTCCGAATCTCCCCCACGGCAGCGGCGTCATCCACGGACTCCGCCCCGACGCGGCCAGTCCCGCCCATCTCATGCGCTCCGCGATGGAGGGCGCGACGCTCGGCCTGGCCTACGGCTTGCGTCGATTCGCGGCTCTCGGGCTGCGTCCGGAGGAAATCCGTCTCACCGGCGGCGGGAGCAAGAGCGCCGTCTGGAGACAGATCGCGGCGGATGTTTTCGGGGTGCCCGTGGTCCGTCCCGCCACCGCCGAAGGGGCCGGTCTGGGCGCGGCGATCCAGGCGGCTTTCGCGGACGGGCGGGGAAGTTACGAGGAATTATGCGCCCGCCTCGTTTCGCTCGACGAGACGACCCGCTGTCACCCGGACGCGGAGCACGCTTCGCTCTACCGCGAGAAACTCGACCAGCACATCGCTCTCACCGACACACTCCGCGAGGCGGGTATGCTGTGACCATCGGGAGACCCGACACCTCCGACAAATGGCTCCCTCCGATGAGAAAGAAGGCGCGATCCGCCACCTCTCCCCCAGATCCCGGCGGATCGGCTGGTTCGGGGCGATCCTGATCCGGCTCCTTTCCCGGACGATGCGCTGGCGTCTCCACGATCCCGACGGCTTGGTGGAAAATCCTCCGGACCGCCCCATGATCTGGACCTTTTGGCATAATCGTATTTTTGTCCTGCCGACCGTCTATCACAAGTACCTGATCTCCCGGAAAGGGGCCGTCCTCACCAGTGCCAGCCGCGACGGGGAGGTCATCGCGGCGCTGGTCGCCCGCTTCGGATGTGCCGCAGTGCGGGGATCGTCCTCCCGCCGGGGCTCGGCCGCCCTCCTCGGACTGATCGAATGGATCCGCGACGGCTACGATGTCGCGATCGTGCCGGATGGTCCGCGCGGTCCCCGCTACCGCCTCGGCCCCGGGGTGATCAAACTCGCCGAGGTCACCGGGGCGCTCATTCTGCCGGTGCGGATCGAGTACGGATCGAGCTGGATATTCAAAAGCTGGGATCGTTTTCGCCTGCCCCGACCTTTCACCACCGTCGATGTTTATCTCGGTCCCTGCACGGAAGTGTCATCCGGCCTTGATGAAAACACGTTTGAGGCGGAGCGTCTCCGCGTTGAGTCTTTGATGAATCCCACCAATGAAACTGATTGAAGGAGCCCCCATCGCCGAGGTCGTCTACCGCGAGTGCCTCGGCGCGCTTGAAACCCTCCGTGCCGCCGGTCGGCTTCCCGGCCTCGCCGTCGTCCTCGTGGGCGACGATCCCGCCTCGAAAGCCTACGTGGGATCCAAGGACCGCAAGTGCCGCGAACTGGGCCTGCATTCGGTGAAAATCGAAAAGCCCGCCGATATCCGGCAGGAGGATCTGCTCGCGGTGATCGATGAACTGAACGCCGACGAGGCGATCCACGGCATCCTCGTGCAGATGCCGCTGCCCCGTCACCTCGACGAGGAGGCGGTGATACGCCGGATCGATCCGGCCAAGGACGTCGATGGTCTCCACCCCGTCAATCTCGGCAAACTGGCGATGGACGACCCGACCGGTTTCGCCCCCTGCACGCCCTCCGGCTGCCAGCGCATGCTCCTGGAGAGCGGCATCGAGACCGAGGGAAAACACGTCGTCATCGTCGGCCGCAGCCTTCTCGTGGGCAAGAGCCTCGCCCTGCTGCTGATGGGGAAAGGCAAAGGGGCCAACGCCACCGTGACCGTAGCCCATTCCCGGACCAAAGACCTGCCCGCCCTGACCCGTCAGGCCGACATCCTCGTCGCGGCGATCGGAATCCCGCGTTTTATCGGGCCGGACCACCTCAAGGACGGGGCCGTCGTCATCGACGTGGGCATCAACCGCATCGACGATCCCTCCGCGAAAAACGGATCGCGACTCGTCGGCGATGTCGATTTCGAGGCGGTGAAAGAGAAATGCGAGGCCATCACCCCCGTGCCCGGCGGAGTGGGACGCATGACCATCGCCATGCTGATGGCAAACACGATCCGGGCCTGTCGGCTCGAAGCGGGGCTGTAAAAGGGATCGCGAGCGCTTTTTGCGAGTAAAATGCTGAATTTTCCCTAGCCAGTTCCGCCGATTGAAGCGAGCTTGACCGCCAGAGTGCGAGACTACTACCTGCCTTGATGAGCCATACCATTTCCGCCCGTGCGAATGTCGATCTGATCGACCAGAAATATTCTGACTGGAAAAACGATCCCCATTCCGTCGATCCGAGTTGGGCTATGTTTTTCGAAGGCTTCGAGCTCGGGCTGACCCAACCCGTCGCCCCGGCATCCGCTTCCGTCGGCACCGGTGCCGGGGAATACACCGGCGGTCTCGCCCTCGCGGCGCGCGCCCGCGTTGTTTCCCTTGTCAGCAGCTACCGCACCCTCGGTCACACCGCCGTCTGGCTCGACCCCCTCGACGAGGCCGGTCCGGAACAGCCCCTGCTCCGGCTCGACGCGCTCGGCTTCCAGCCCGAGCATCTCGATGAGGAGATCACAACGCAGTTCTACGAGGATGGTCGCCGCATGAAACTCGGCGAGCTGATCGACCGCCTCCACCGGACCTACTGCGGCAAGGTCGGGTTTGAATTCATGCACATCCAGACACCGGAGGTGCGGAACTGGATCCGGGAACGGGTCGAAACCCGGATCGATCAACCCGGTTTCGGGATCGAGACAAAAAAAATGGTGCTGAAATGGCTCGCCGAGGCGGAGCTGTTCGAATGTTTCCTCCACCGCAAGTACGTCGGGCAAAAACGCTTTTCCCTGGAGGGGGGCGACTCCCTCATGGTCGCGCTGAACGGGTTGATGCAGAAATTCGCCGACCACGGGATCGGCGAAATGGTCATGGGCATGGCCCACCGCGGACGTCTCAACGTGCTCGCGAACCTGCTCCGCAAACCGCTCACGGTCCTCCTCTACGAGTTCTCGGACAATTACGTCCCCAATCTCGTTTTCGGCGACGGCGATGTGAAATACCACCTTGGCTACGAATCCGACCACGAGGTCAACGGCGAGACCGTGAAAATCCAGCTCGCCGCGAATCCGAGCCACCTCGAGGCGGTCAGCGCCGTGGTCGAGGGCAAGTCCCGCGCCCGCCAGCGCCAGAAAGATCCCCAGTTGCGGGACTCCTTCGTCGATCGCGACAGCATTCTCCCGGTGCTCATCCACGGAGACGCCGCCTTTGCCGGGCAGGGA
>CAYLJC010000282.1:0-4698 GCA_964383345.1 uncultured Akkermansia sp.
GCCTCCAGGCGTCGGAAGCGCCTTTTCCCCCCGGTGGTATCCGGCGAACGAAAAGTCCGGCAGGAGCGAATCCGGCGTCCACGAAGCTCCGTTTTCCCCCCACAACTCGGTCTGCCCCCACAGCGGGAGCGGTGTGACGGTCGCGGCGGACAGAGCCAGGGCTACGAGAGGGACAGCGGCATGGCGAAGCTTCCAGCCCGCATTTCTCATCCTCTTTCGTCGCGAGACGCCGCGAAAGGGGATGAGAAACGCGGGCCAGCGATGGAAACGCCGGGGGGCATGCACTCGGAACAAATCGGGGTTCATCGGCGTCGTGAGCAGCACAGTTACGAGACGGTTTAAGGAAAAATGCAGGTCAAGAATTTATGTTCCTCCGAACTGTCGCCGCCCTTCGGAGCGGGGAGGGAAGGGGCGGAGTGGCTTTCATCGTGGCGGAATCGTATCTCTTTCGGGCTTCGTTCCGCCAGCCCGCAATTGCGTCTGCTCAGCGTTGTTTGCGGTATTCTCCGGGAGGGATTCCGTAGCGTTCCCGGAAGGTGGACTGGAGGTAGTGGGCGCGGGTGAATCCGGTGAGTTCGGCGATGGTTTCGATGGTGAGATCGGAGTGGCGCAGGAGTCGGTTGACCTCGCGGAAACGGACCCGGAGGATTTCGTCCTTCGCTCCGCGTTGTCGGTGGACTTTCATGCGGCGCTCCAGAGTGCTGCGCGATACGCCGAGAATTCCACAAATCTGTGCAACGGTGAGGCCGGAGCAGGCCCGCTCGCGGATGAGTTTCACGGCGCGCAACACGATGGGGTCTTCGATGACAAATTCATCGGACGAGGCGCGTACCACGATGCCCTTCGGCGGAATGAGGACGGGAGCGAGGTCTGCTTTCTCTCCGTGCATGAGTCGGTCGAGTGCCTCCGCCGCGCGGTAACCGACAGTTTCCCCGTCGAACTTCACACTTGTCAGGGCGGGCGAGGCGAATTCACAGAGGGTTTCCTCGTTCTCACAACCCACTACCGCGACCTCTTCGGGAACGGAAAGGCCGGCCCGTCGGCAGGCGTCGAGGAGGCGCACCGCGAGTTGATCGTTCGTCGCAAAAATACCGACCGGTTTTTCGAGAGTGGAAAGCCAGCGAATCAGGTCCGCCTGGTGTCCTTCCCAGTTCGCGGGACTCGCCTCGCCGGCCGCAGGAAGCCGTGCGCAGGGGAATCCGGACCGAGTCACGCAGGTGACGAAATTTCGCACCCTTTCGCGAAAAAACACCTCCGTGTCGAGGGTGTAAGCGGCGAAGCGGCGGTAGCCACGATGGAGAAAATGTTCCGCAACCATTTCGCCGATGAGGGCGTTGTCCATTCCGAAAAAGGGGAAACCCTGAGGGTGGTTGGTGGAGCGAAGTTCTATCGTCGGCACCCCCACCGAAGCAATCGCGGCGGCCATTTCCGGGCTGTGGGTTCTCGTTAAAATGCCGTCTCCATCCCAATGTTCCAGCCATGGCGGGAGTGACGACTCAAACGCGCGCAGCTCCAGAAAGGTGGACCAGGGCCGGTTTGCCTGAAGGTAGCGGCTCACGCCGGAGAGGAGGTCGCGGGTGTAGCTCCGCGTGGTTTCCACGAGGATCGCAACCCGCTTCACGGGCGACCGGGAGGGAGTTTCCAAGCTGACGAAAAACCGGATGTTTTCTGAATCATATCTGTAGAGACATCGCTGTCAAGAGAGCTATGCTCGTTTCATGTCAGACTGCATTGGAAAGGCCCTCATTGTCATCGGCGACGCGGCCGAAACCCTCGACACGCTCTATCCCTACTACCGTTTGCAGGAGGCGAAGATCGAACCCGTCGTCATCGCGCCGGAAAAGCGGCTCTATCAGATGGTCATGCACGAGGTCCGGCCCGGCTGGACGATCACGCGGGAGTGGGAAGGCTACCAGCTCAAAGCCGACCTCGCTTTTTCCGAAGTCAATCCCGAGGAGTATCTCGGCATTCTGTTTTCGGGTGGTCGTGCTCCGGAATACATCCGTGAGGACGAGGACCTCATCCGCCTGACGCAGTGGTTCTTTGATCAGAACAAACCCATCGCGAGCGTTTGTCATGGTGTCGAAATCCCGGCGCGGGCGGATCGTGTCCGGGGACGCCGCATGGCGACGGTGGCGAAATGCCGCTTCGATCTCGAAGTCTGCGGAGGCACCTACGTGAACGAGGCCTGTGTCATCGACGGCAATCTCGTTTCGGGCCGCACCTTTCACGACAACGGGCACTACGTGGGTCCGTGGATCAAAATGCTGGAGCAGGCCGCCACCGCCTGATATTTTTTCCTTTTCCCCGAACCCATCATGAATCGAAGAGACGCCTGCAAAATGCTCGGATCCGCCGCCTTTGCTCCCGCCCTGGTCGGGCGGGCCGCGGCCGCCACCGATTGGAAACCCCGCTACGTCCTTTCCTCGGCCATGTTCGGGGACATGACGGTGGACACGGTTCTCGGGGAGGTTAAAAAGGCGGGCTGCGAGTCGGTCGACATCTGGCGCAAGGTCCACGGCACCCAGCGCGAGCAGATCGAGGAGATGGGCGACGAGGCTTTCCAGGCTCTCCTGAAAAAGCACGGGGTTCCCCTCGCCGTTTCGACCTGCTATCCGCTGGGGCCGTTCCGTCAGGACGATGAAATGCGCTGGGTCAAAAAGAACGGCGGAGTCATGACGGTCTGCGGCACCGGAAACATGGGAGAGAAAAATCCGCAGGGAGCCGAAGCCAAAAAACAGGTGCAAGCCTTTTTCGAGAAGTTGAAACCGCATTACGAACTCGCCGAGGAACTCGGGATCACCATGGCCTTGGAGAATCACGGCAACTCCATGCTCTCGCATCCGGATTCGATCCGCTATTTCATCGAGTTGAATCCCTCGAAGCGGGTCGGGATCGCCTTTGCTCCGCATCACCTCGCGGATCACGTGGACGAGATTCCGAAACTCATTCGTGAGATCGGGAACGAGCAAATGCCCTTCATCTATTTCCAGGAGCACCACCCTTCCTCCAAAAAGACGATGGCGAAGGAGGAAGAGCTGAAGCAGCTCCCCGGATTCGGTTCGCTCGACTACCGTCCCATTCTCGCGGCGATGCACGGGATCGGATTCACCGGTCTGGCCGAGATTTTTATGCACCCGACTCCGCGCGGAGTGCCGGTGTTGCCGACAGCGGGAGAGATCACCGACGTGATCAATCGCTCGCGCGCCTACCTCGACGAATGCCTCGCGACGGGATGAAGCGGCGGAGCGCTCAGCGAGGGGGATGGCCGGGGCGGTGGCTCCTGATGTCATTTGCTTCCGGGTTCTTTTTGTGGGCGCTCCCGGTCCGAGCCGAACCGCAGGTGGTCGGCTACGAGCGGTTTTATGCGGAAAAATCGACACCCGAGGGCGGAGCGGTTTTGTTTTCGGAACTGGGTTGCGCAAATTGCCACGGGGGTTCTGCGGTGGTGGTGCCCCGTCGGGGAGCGAATCTCGTTGATCTGGCAAGCCGGGTGGATCGGACTTGGGTCAAAGAATTTTTGCAGAACCCCGAAGCGGGTCGCACCGGTTCGCCCATGCCGCGGATGCTGCACGGTCTCGGCGACGACGATGTCGAGGCGGTGCTGGGCTTTCTCGGGTCGCTGGGGAAGGGGATCAAGTTCCCGGCGGATCGCCATGGCAACGCCGAGCGGGGCAGCGCCCTCTATCACGAGAAAGGCTGTATCGCCTGTCATGCTCCGACGGCGGATTTTCATCCTCCGAATGCCGGGGAAAAAGTGTCCGCTTATCCGCTGGCGATTCCGCATCCCGATCTAAACAAAAAAACGAGTCTGGCCGCGCTCACCCATTTTCTCTCCGCACCCTCGAAATATCGTCCCGACGGACGTATGCCGCATATTGTCCTCGATCGTCAGGAGTCGCTCGACATCGCCGCGCACTTGCTGGATTTCCAGCATTCGGATCCGCGTGAGGCCGCTTCCGTGAAAAAATGGCCGGTGGCGGACGAGAAAAAGATCGCCCGGGGCAAGGAAGTGGTGACGCGCCTGAACTGCGCTTCCTGCCACAACATTCCCGGAGTGAAGGCGGCTGGATTGGTGGATTTGTCAGGCAATATGGCGAAAAGACCAACTCATTGTCTCTCGGAGAATCCGGTGGCAGGATTGCCCTTTTACGATCTCGACGAAGGGCAGAAAAATTCGCTCCTGGCCTATCTCCAGGGGGGGAGGGCCGTCGAGGATGGCGAGGGGAGACTCACCCTCGCGGCGATGAATTGTTATGCCTGCCACGAGCGTGACGGCATCGGCGGTCCGACCGAGGAGACCAATCCGTATTTTGTCGGAGACGAGGGAATCGGGGACTCCGGACGCCTTCCCCCGCCGCTTACGGGGATAGGGCACAAGCTCCGGGGCGAGTGGATGAAGGAAGTTTTTGCAGGAACCGAAGGCAGCCGGGTGCGACCCTATCTGAAGACAAAAATGCCGGACTATCGCGCCCATGCCGCCGTGCTGACGGAGTGGTTGCAGCGGATCGACGCCCAACCCGAGGCGATTCCCCTGACGGAACGAAAAGAAGATCTTGAAGCGGGGCGCAAACTGCTCGGGGTTAACGGGGGAGTGAATTGCATCACTTGCCACCACTGGGGGGACAAAAAATCGCTCGGCATCGCCGCCCTCGACATCAGTGCCCTCGATCAACGCCTCCGTCCCGAGTGGTTCCG
>CAYLJC010000283.1:0-4693 GCA_964383345.1 uncultured Akkermansia sp.
GGGATCGCCCTGGGCATCTTCACCCTGATCACGGTGGCGCTGGGCCTTTTTCCCCCGCTGGACGTGGGGCCTCCCGGGCCGACTCCGGGTGATTTCCTGATCGGCCTCTCCGTGGCCACCTGCAAGGCGAGTCTTGTCGCGCTCATCTTCATGCACCTCAATCACGAACGGGGACTCATATACAAGCTGATGCTCTTCACCAGCATCCTCGCCTTCTGCCTCATCGTGGTGACCCTCTTCGCCGGTTACGATCCCATCGTCGAGCAATACGAGACGCTCAAGACCACCGGCGGTTGGCTTCTCAAGCTGAGGCCGCAATAAACCCCCGACAAAAATCCCGCCATGTCCCTGAGAGCATTCCACATCGCTTTTATCACCATTTCGACCCTATTTTTCGGAGGCTTCGCGGCCTGGTGTCTGTTGGTGACCGGATTGCCGGAGATGTTCAAAGTGATGGGGTGGGGCAGTGTCGTTTGCGCCTTCGGAATGCTGGTTTACGGCATTCGATTTCTGAAAAAGACCAAAACCCTGGTCCTCTGAGCCTCGTAAGTACCGTGCCATGAATCTGAGTTCTCTGTTGGATACTTTTTACCTTGCTTGTCCCATGTGTATGAGCGGCAGCAAAGGCGAGGGCATGATGGCGGCGAATCTCGCCATTGGTTTCATGTTGGTGGTCCTCGTGGCGGTGCTGGCCTCCATCGGCGTTTTCATGGTCTACCTCGCGAAGAGGGCGAAGCGGTTCGCGGAGGAGGAGAACACAGCCGTTCCGAGCCGATGAAACAACCGGGAATGGCAACCTCGCGGAAGGGGGGGCACCGGATAGCAAGCATTTATAGATATGATCGAGTGGATTAATGATATTTCAGGGATGCACGAAGTGGCGTCAAGGCATGGTCACGTGGGGAACCACATGCTCGCCTTGGTCCACTGGTTTATGGCCTTCCTCTTTGTTGGCTGGAGTATGTTCCTGGTGGTGATTTTGTATAAATTCCGCCGCAAGAAAAACCCCAACGCGAGCTACAAGGGAATCACCTCGCATTTCTCGACCCACGTGGAGGTGGGGGTGGTCATTGTGGAGATCGTGCTGCTGCTTGGTTTCGCCTTGCCGCTCTGGGCGACCCGCTCCGATTCCAAGGAACGTCCGGTCGGCGAGGAGGTGGTCAACCTGCGCGCGGTCGGCGAACAATATCGTTGGACCTTCCACTACGCCGGGGCCGACAAGATGGTCGGGCTGACCTCCTATGAGCGCTACAGCGGTTCGAATTCGGTCGGGCTTGTCGAGGAAGATCCCAACGCCGCCGACGACTTCGTTTCGATCAACGAACTGGTGGTGCCGGTGGGCCGCCCCGTGGTCATTCAGGTGACCTCGAAGGATGTCATTCACGGCCTTCACATCGTCCCCATGTTCAGCCAGCAGGATGCCATCCCCGGTTCCGAGATCCCGATGTGGTTCGTTCCCGACAAAGAAGGGGAGTGGAACATCGTCTGCGCCCAGCTTTGCGGTGCCGGCCACGCCCAGATGGTCTCCTATGTGAAGGCCGTCAGCAGCGAAGAGTTCGATACCTGGTACGCGTCACAGAACCCCCTCCTCCCGAAGAAGTAGGGCGGCGGGCAGTCGGATGCGTCGAGGCGATCCGCCCTCTTTCCGGAATGAAAGAAGGTCGGAGGGCGTAGCGCCGTCGTATTCCATCCGAAATGAATCCCCCTCCTTCCAGCAGACCCTTCCGCCTTTTCGCCCGAGTGGTGGTGCTCGTCGCCATCCTCCTGGTCTGGTGGGGCGCGGCCACCACGACCAAGAACGCGGGCATGGTCTTCGCGGACTGGCCGCTCAGTCTCGGTTCATTCAATCCGCCCGGCTGGCTGGAGCACATGATCCCCTTTCTCGAGCACAGTCACCGGCTTCTCGCGAAACTGGTCGGAGTGCTGGTTCTCGCGCTGTTCTGCTGGGCCTACGTGCGGTCCGGAAAACGAGCCTTGGAGGTTTTTCTCCTCGTGGTCACGATGGCCGTGGTCCTCGGAGTGTTCATTGCGGCGGGGAGCGAGCGGACCGATCCGGTGCTCAAACAAAGGTGGCTCTCCCTCGGTCTGGCACTGGCTCTGCTGCCGCCGGCGTGGCTGGTGTGGAGTTGGCGCAGCCGCCGTCGCAATTGGACTCTGCTGCAAAAACTCACCGCGCTGGCGCTGCTGATGGTGACCACGCAAGCCATCCTCGGCGGTCTGCGGGTCACGGAAATTTCCAATGCCTTCGCGGTGGTCCACGGCTGTTTCGCACAGGCTTTTTTCTGTGTCCTCATTCTGATCGTGATGGTTTCGGGGGAGGACTGGCCTCGGCTGGGCTATGTCGCATCCGCTTCGGAGCAGCGGTTTTTGCGGGTCGGAGGCACCGCCCTCGTCGCCCTGGTGGGGTTGCAGTTGGTTTTCGGGGCTTCGATGCGCCATTTTCACCGGCACGCCCTCGCCGATGACGATCTCTTCCTGACCCAGGGACAGTGGATCCCCTCCTTCGAGGATCCGATGATCGCCCTGCTTTTCCTGCACAAGTTCACCGCGCTCTGTCTCTTTCTCTTTGTCGTCGGAATGGTGTTGCGACTGCGGGGGAGGTCTTCTTCCATCGAGGCGTCGGCGAGTCGTGACGCCACGATCCTGCTCGGGTTGTTCGTCGTCCAGATCGTCCTCGGGCTCTCCGTGATCGGGACCGGGAAAAGTTTTTGGATCACCAATCTCCACGTCCTCAACGGCCTCGCCATCCTGGCGTTCGCGTTCGTCTTCGCAGTGAAGGCGATACGGGGGACATCGGTCGAGGCGGGCCTCGCCAAACCGGTCGGACAGGGGTAGGTTTCCGCAACACCACCAAAGAGAAGATGGTTGAGAGGCAAGAGACTGAAATGCCGCCGGAGGGCGTGGAGCACCCGGAACGCCTGGAGAGTGCGGGCGTCCTGCGGCAACTCCGCGGCGACGTCGTCTCCCTGACAAAAGCGCGGCTCAGCCTGCTCGTGGTCCTGACCGCCTGCTTCGGATATTTTCTGGCAACCAAGGGACTGGGCACTTTCTCGTGGAGCACTTTTTTTCACATGTTTTTCGGGACCAGTCTGGCGGCGGCGGGCGCTGCGGTGTTCAACCAGCTCATGGAAGTCGAGTTCGACCGGCGCATGGTTCGGACTTCGGACCGCCCCCTCCCGGCGAACCGCATGCCGAAGCCGGTCGCGTTCATCATCGGCTGGCTCCTGTGCGCCTTCGGGCTCATCCACCTTGGGATGAAAATCAATACCTGGTCTTCGGTGATGGCCGGCGTGACGCTGCTGACCTACCTTTTCATCTACACCCCGATGAAGCGGGTCTCTGCGGTCAACACGGTGATCGGCGCCGTTTCGGGGGCTTTCCCGCCGCTGATCGGCTGGATGGCCGGGGGGCAGCCGGTGCTGAGCGCCGGGACTTTTTTCCTCTTCGGTCTGCTCTTTTTCTGGCAGTTGCCGCACTTCGCCGCGATCAACTGGATGTATCGGGAGGAATACATCCGGGGGGGATTTAAAATGTGGTCCAACGACGATGAGAGCGGCTACCGCACCGCCCGCATTGCTCTCTCCTACTCCCTCATTCTCACCGTATTGTCGATTGCCTTCCCCTTTTTCACACCTCACATGTCGATAGGGGGGGCGGTCAGTGGCGGTTTTCTTGCCGGGATGATGGCGCTGCTCTCCTGGCGATTTTTGCAAAGTGGAAAACGCGAAGACGCCCGGTCGCTCTTTTTGTACACGCTTCTCTATCTGCCCCTGATGATGATCGCGGGCTACCTGGCGTGGCGCGGCGTGGCGGTTTGAAACGTAATCACTGGTGAGAGGAAAGGAAACACATGGAAGAGGAAAACAACGAATCGGGCGAAAAGCGGGAGATGCGCAACAAACTGATCGCCTGGTGGGGATCGATCATCGGGGTCTGCCTGATCGTCGCTTTGGGCTCCATTTTTGTGACCCGATCCTATCTGGTCCGGCGCGGTTACGAAATAGAGAACTGGCGCCCGCCCCATCTCGCCCGGCTCGAGACCGACCTCGAAGCGATCAACCGCACCGGGGAAAAGGTGTCGCTCGGGCAACTGCGGGACAAAGTTTACGTGGTCGGCTACCAGTACACCGATTGCCCGGCCGGCTGTCTCGGCCTCGCCGCGATCATGAAGATGCTGGAGGCCGAGTTCGGAGACGATCCTCGGTTCCGCCTCGTTTCCATCAGTGTCAATCCCGCCGGGGATACGCCGGAGAAGATGGACGCCTGGGTGAAGGAAAAGGGAGTGGATTCCCCCGACTGGTGGTTTCTCACCGGCGATCCCGAGAGATTCGCCAAGTACATGCTGACGCAGTTCAAATTTTTCGCCACCGAAGAGATCACCGACCCCACCCTGATCGCTTCACAGGGACCCTATGCCCACGACCAGCGTCTCGCCATCGTCGACGGGGACGCGAACATCCGGGGCTACTACGACGTGATGAATCCGCCGGTCGCGGAATCGGAGTTCGAACGACTCCGCCGCGATCTCAAAATGGTTCTGGACCCGGAACTCAGGCTCGACGATTTCCAGTGATCCGTTGGTCGCCTCCCTCGCCATGAATCCGACTTTCGCCTCTCTCGATCTTGCAATTTTCCCTCCTCTCAATGCCGCGATGAATTCGCTCATCGCCAACTTTATCATTGCCGGATTTTG
>CAYLJC010000284.1:0-4688 GCA_964383345.1 uncultured Akkermansia sp.
TTCTCCACTTCGGAGACACTGGCCATGGTGGTGTCGCCGGGAGTGGTCATCGCGAGAGCACCGTGAGCGGCACCGTACTGGACCGCTTTTTCCGGATCGTTGAACTGGAGAAATCCGTAGGCGAAGCCCGAAGCGAAGCTGTCGCCGCCGCCGACCCGATCGAGGATCTCGAGGTTGGGGTAGGGATTGGATTCGTAAAACTGTCCGTCGTGCCAGCAGATCGCGGCCCAGTCGTTGTTGGTCGCGGTGTGGACCTCGCGCAGGGTCGTTGCGGTGGCCTTGAAGTTGGGGTACTCCTTGGTCGCCACTTCGATCATTTTCTTGAAATTCGTCACGTCGATGCCGCGCACGTTCTCATCGACTCCCTCGACTTCAAATCCAAGCGAGGCGGTGAAATCCTCTTCGTTGCCCATCATGACATCGACATATTTCGCGATCTCCCGGTTGACCTCCTGCGCTTTGGCGAGGCCTCCGATGGAACCCCACAGGGAGGGGCGGTAGTTGAGGTCGTAGCTCACGATGGTGCCGTATTTCTGCGCCGCCTTGCAGGCCTCGATGGTGACTTCCGCAGCCGATTCACTGAGCGCGGCGAAGATGCCTCCGGTATGGAACCAGCGGGCTCCGTGATTGCCAAAAATGTCGTCCCAGTCGAAGTCACCGGGTTTCATCTGGCTCGCGGCGGTGTTGGCCCGGTCGGGACAACCGACCGCTCCGCGGATGCCGTAGCCGCGTTCGGTGAAGTTGAGTCCGTTGCGCACTTCGCGACCGATTCCGTCGTATTTTTTCCACTGGATGAAACGGGTGTCCACTCCGCCCTGCAGGATGAAATCCTCGATAAGCCGACCCACCGGATTGTCCGCAAACGCCGTCACGGTGGCGGCACGGAGTCCGAAGCAGCGGCGCAGGCCGCGGGTGACGTTGTATTCCCCGCCGCCCTCCCAGGCGGCGAACTGGCGGGCGGTGTGGATGCGGCCTTCGCCCGGATCGAGGCGAAGCATGATCTCGCCCATGGAAATACAATCGTAGGCGACTTCGGAAGCAGGTTTGATCGTGAGAGACATGATGGCAGGAGTAAAGGACGCCTTGCGGGAAAGTCAAAGCGGAAAGGGAAGGCGGGAGGTCTCAGGGCAAATCCCAGGGGGCCAGGCCGAGGGCGGGGTGGGGGAGTGAGATGGGCGGATTTGGTCCTGCGGACGCCTCCTGCGATGCTCGCAGCACCTGATCGGCGAGGTCCGGAGCGAGGGCGAATTTTGTCGGCCAGGCAACGAGGAGATTGCCGATACGCTCGCAAAAAGCACCGGGCGGGCGATCGCCGGTGCCGGTGAGTGGTTCGGCGCGGTTGCCCCGCCAGGTGAACCATTCGGCGTCGGAGAGGTCGATCCAGGGCATCACTTTCGCGAAAAGAGCCTGGCCGGCCGCGATTTGGTCCGCTTCGTTTCGGGCGACACCCTCCTGTTCGGCGATGTCTCCGCCGATGTACCAAACGGTGCGGCCCCGGCTGTCGAGGTGGGTCGTCGAGACGAGAGGAGGTTTGGGGCCTGTCCCCACGCAGACGGAGAAAAAATCGGGCAGACCGCGTTTCCGGAGGATGAGTTGGTGGAGGGGGCGCAATTGCATCGCCGGACGGGAGAGTCCGATCTCGGTGAGGAGGGCGCCGTTGCCGGCTCCGGCGGCGAGGAGATAGCGGGATGCAGTGAGGGCCACAGCGGCACCGGAGTCCTCGTGCAGGGTGAGGGAGGTGATCTGGCCGTCGGCAGACTGAATCGTGGCGTTTTTTCCCCAATCGACGAGGTGGGTTTCTGCCGCGACGCCCCGGGCGAGTTCGCGCAGGACGGAGACGGGATCCACGACGGGTTCGTCGATGCGGAAGAGGGTGCCCTTGTATGCCGCCCTGTCGAACACCGCCGGATACTCTACCCGGGCGATCGCGGCGGAGCGTCCCCGCAGCGCTTTGCTGCCGAAAAAACTGATGGTCCGGCTGACCACGCCGGGCAGGCTCCACATCACCTGGTGATCGCTGAGGAGACGGGCTCCGCTGAGATCGACGGGACCTTCCCCCCGCAGTGCGGCGAGCCAGCGGGCGGGCATCGCGGCGAGGGCTTCGGAGGAGTCGGTCAGTTTGCCGCCGACGGCGTATTTGAGTCCGCCGTGGATGACCCCCTGCGCGGCGAGGGACTGGCCCTGGCCGAGGGGGCTGTTGGTCAGGACGAGGATGGAGTGCCCGGCGTTTTTCAGGACGTTCGAGGTCCAGAGCGCGGCGATCCCGCCTCCGAGGATGACGGTGTCGTAGACGCGGGGGGCGGAACGGGAGGCCTCGGAGGACATGGGAAGAGGGCGGCGGTTTCCGTCACCTGCCGAGCGGAATTTCGTTCACGAGGTTTCCAAGCCGAAAAATTCGGCGGCATTTTGGAAACAAATGCGGCGCACCATGCCGCCGACCAACTCCATGTCGCGGGGGATCTCCCCGTTTTCCATGTCGGTTCCTATCATGTTGCAAAGAATGCGGCGGAAGTACTCGTGACGGGTGAAGGACAGAAAGCTCCGCGAGTCGGTCAGCATCCCGTTGAAGCGGGAGAGCAGGCTGGTGTTGGAGAAGCAGTTGATCTGCCACTCCATGCCCTCCTTGGTGTCCATGAACCACCAGGCGGTGCCGAGCTGGAGACGGCAGGGCGGGTCGCCGGGTTTGGCTTCGAGGAAATTCCCCAGCATGGTGGAGAGGGCGTAGTTGTCCTTCGGGTTGAGATTGTAGAGCATCACCTTGGGGAGGTGACCGCGCTGGTCGAGGGTGTTGAGATAGCGCCGTACGGCGGAGGCATGATTCACGTCCGCCATGGAGTCGCAGCCGATGTCGCGACCGAGTGTTTCAAAGAGGCGCTGGCTGTTGTTGCGCTCGGCTCCGATGTGAAGCTGCATGGTCCAGCCTCGCGAGGCGTTGAGTTCACCGAAGAAAAGCATGAGGTAGGCACCGAAGGCCTCGCTCTCGGCGGCGTCGGCGGAGGTCCCGCAGCGGACCCTGTCAAAGATCGCGGCGGCTTTTTCCTTCGAGCAATCCGTGTCGAAGAGGTGGTGCAGGCCGTGGTCGGAAAGGCGACCGCCGAGGGAGTGGAAATAATCGTGGCGCGAACGGAGCGCGTCGCAGAATCCGTCGAGGGTGGCGCAGTCGATTCCGCTGACTTCGGAGAGGGTGTCGGCGTAGGCGTTGAAGGACGCCGCCTCGTGAACCCAGAGGGCCGGATCGGGTCGGAACGTCGGGTAGACCCGGCAGCGGAATTCGGGATCGGCGGCGATGGCCTGGTGATGCTCGAGAGAGTGGGTGGGATCGTCGGTGGTGCAGAGGGCGCGAACCTTGCTCTGTTCGAGGAGTCCGCGACAGGAGTGGGTCGGACGCGCCAGCATCTCGTTGCCGCGTTCCCAGACCTCGTCCGCCGTCTCCGGGGAGAAAAGACCGTCGAATCCGAAGTAGCGGCTCAGTTCGAGGTGGGTCCAGTGGTAGAGCGCGTTGCGGAGGCAGTGGGGAACCGTCTCGGCCCAGGCGTCGAATTTGTCTCGGGGCGAGGTGCTGCCGGTGATGCGTTCTTCGGGAATGCCGTTGGCCCGCATCCCGCGCCATTTGTAGTGATCGCCCGCAAGCCAGATGTCGTAGAGGGTTGCAAACTTCCGGTCCGCGGCGATCTCGTGGGGCGGGAGGTGGTTGTGGAAGTCGAGGATGGGTTCGTCTTTGGCGAACTGGTGATAGAGTTCTTTTGCCGCGGTGGATTGCAGCATGAAATCGTCGTGAATAAAAACGGTGGACATGTCGTCCGAATTGTCGCGAAGAATGGGGGGAGGGCAACGGGAAAAGGGCGGGAAGTCGCCACCTCTCACCACCACAGCACCGCACAGCCCAGCACCGCCAGTCCGTAGACGGCCCCGGCGACGGCCCCGGCGCGGTAGCGGTTTTCCTTGGCGAGAACCCAGTGGATTTGGTCGCGCAGGAGATAGGGCATGCCCACCCAGAACATACCCTTGAGGGCGATGGCGTAGGCGAAGGCGACGAGGAGCAGTCTCGTCCGCGGCTCCTGGAGAAAGGCCGAGTCGAGAATGGGTGCGGCGGCGAGGATCATGAGAAACCCCAGCGAGCGGACCGCGAGGAACTCCTTCACATGGACGATGACGCCGACACAGCCGGCCACGAGAACGATTTGCACCGGTTTTTCGATTTTGAAAAACTCCCCCAGGTCCATGCACGACCAGATCACAAAGGTCCAGGCGAAGGCGATGATGACGAGCACCGTCCCGATCTTTTCATTGCGGGGGAAGGCTCTCAGCCAGGGTTTCACCCGATCGGGTTTGGCGAGGGCCAAAACGTGACTGCCGAGGAGCCAGAGGCCGATGAGGAGTCCCATCCCTTTCAGGGGAATGGGAGGCTCGTAGAGCAAATTGTAAATGGCCTGCATGGAAAATATCGCTCAGACTCGGATGATTTTCGCTCGATGCAAGGCGCTTAATGCAAAACCGGGGACTCCGCCACCGGTTTGGTCACCGGCGAGCCGTAGAGGGTGAAGCCGGAACATTCCTCGATCCGCACATCGAAGAGCCGACCCGCCAAACGGTCGGCGTCGCCGTCGAAGATCACGATGCGGTTGGTGCGGGTGCGTCCGGTGAGGCGCTCCTTGTTGTAGCGGCTCGGCCCTTCGCACAGAACTTCA
>CAYLJC010000285.1:0-4673 GCA_964383345.1 uncultured Akkermansia sp.
CTCGCGGCGCAGTTCGAGAGCTTCCGGGACCCGCTCGTGATTCTTTTCACGGTGCCTCTCGCGCTCAGCGGGGCGCTGGGTGCTCTCGTGATTTTTGAGCAGACCTTGAATATTTTTTCCCAGATCGGAATCATCATGCTGATCGGTTTGGTGACCAAAAACGGAATCCTCATCGTCGAATTTGCCAATCAGCAGCGGGAGAAAGGACTGGGAATCATGGAGGCGGTGACCGAGGCGGCGGCGTCGCGATTCCGTCCGGTTCTGATGACGAGCTTCTCCACGGTCCTTGGCATTCTGCCCATCGCCCTCGCCCTCGGGGCCGGAGCGGAAAGCCGTCGCTCCATGGGGATCGCGGTGGTCGGCGGGCTCCTCGTGGGCACTTTCCTGACCCTGTTCGTGATTCCGGCCCTCTACACCTTCTTCGCCAGTCGCGAGCACGGGCGCTTCGAGGTCGTGGAGGGGGAAACGGTGAAACTGTGAGGCCTGGATGGTAGCGGGAATTCTTCTGAAATTTCAGACCGCTTTCTTACCCTATCGGAAAATCAAACATTGCGACCGTCCGCCATGGAACGTCAGGATACGGAAATCGCGACTCACGAAAACAACCGCTCCACCATCTCCGCTTTCACCAGTTCCCTGGGCTGGTTGAGGTGGTTGTAGACGATGGTTTTGGGATCGATGGCCATGGCGTGGTAAATCGTGGCGAGGATCTCCATGGGGTGAACAGGGTCTTCGAGCGGAGCGGACCCTGTTTTGTCGGATTTGCCGTGAACGTAGCCGCGCTTGATTCCGGCACCGCCGATGATGCTGGTGTAGCAGTAGGGCCAGTGATCGCGTCCGTCGGCGCTGTTGCTGTTGCCGCTGGTGGAAACACCCATCTCGGGGCTGCGCCCGAATTCGCCGATGGCCACAACGAGGGTTTCTTCGAGGAGCCCGCGTTGGTCGAGGTCTTCGAAGAGGGTCGAGAGTCCGGCGTCGAGCATGGGGGCGGACTGGTCTTTCATCCGCTTGGGCAGGCCGACGTGGTGGTCCCAACTGTGGTTGTCGCTGTTGGCCACCTTGGGCCAGATCACTTCGACGACTTTGGTTCCGGCCTCGACGAGGCGGCGGGCGAGAAGGCAGCTCTGTCCGAAGGTATTGCGGCCATAGGCATCCCGCAATTTGGGATCTTCGGCGTCGAGTTGGAAAGCGTCGCGGGCGCGGCCCGAGACGATGAGGTTGAGCGCCTTGTCGTAGTAATCGTCGAGGTTGTAGTTTTCCACGGCTTTTTCGATCACCGGCATCTGCGCGGTGAGGGCATCGCGCAGTTTGGCGCGGCGCTGCAGTCGCAGGGAAAAGACATCGGGTCGGAGCTGCAGGTCATCGACGCGGATTTTGGACATTTTGGCCATGTCCATGTCGTCTCCGTCGGGGAAGAGATAATAGGGATCGTAGGCCTTGCCGAGAAATCCGGCGGTGCCGCCCTTGTTGATGACATTCGACTCCTGCAAGGGGCGCGGCATCACGACAAAGGGCAGCATGGGTTCCTCGGAGGGTTTCAGGCGGATGATGTTGGAACCGAAATTGGGGAAATCTTTTGGGGAAGGGGGTTCGAGCTGCCCCGAGGGACTGACCTTGTCGGTGGTGTAGCCGGTCATGATCTGGTAGATCGCGGCGGTGTGGTTGAAAAGGCCGTTGGGGGTGTAGCTCATCGAGCGCACCGTGGTGAATTTGTCGGTCACCTTGGCGAGCCGGGGGATGAGTTCGGTGTATTGCAGTCCGTCGGTCTTCGTGTGGATCGGTTTGAAGAGGGAACGGACGTTGTCCGGCGCATCGGGTTTGGGGTCGAAAAGGTCGATGTGGCTCGGCCCGCCCTGGAGATAGACCATGATGACCGATTTGGCTTTGCCCCAGCCGGGACGTCTGGCGAGACCGGAGGCGGCGCTGGCGCTCTGCACGGCGAGAATGTTGTTGAGGGTCATCCCCAGCATCCCCGCTCCGCCGATGCGCAGAAAATCGCGCCGTCCGGGTTTGAGGTGGGAATCACAGAGGTCTTTGGCGATTTCTCCGGGTAGTCTGATCATGGCGTTTTGGCGGTTTTGCGTTCTTCATCCGATACACATTCATCTGTTGAACAAAAACGACGGACTGTTGATGAGCGCCCAGGTCAGGTCCTGGGCGGCGGTGAGACGGCGGTTGGCGGCCTGGCGGGTGGAGTGGTCCATGTTTTCGCGCAGTTCGAGGAGTTTGCTGTCTTCTTGGATAGGGTTCCGGGCGGTTTTGAGGGCGGCTTCGAGGGCGACGAGGCGGGCGTCGGCGGGGAGCGGTTTTTTCTCGGAGAAATGTTTGTAAACGAGTTTGTGCCGCTCTTTGTCGCGGCTCTGGTGGAAGGCGGCGAGGATGGCCTGCTGCGCCTTGGTCCGCGCGGAGGGGGCGATCTGCAGAACGGTGGCGATTTGTTTCGGTAGCCCGGCTTCGAGCGGGGTGGGGGAGTTGGTCGCCCAGAGGCGGAATTTGCCGAGGGGGTACTCGCCGCCGCCATATTGGCAGTGGATCGTCAGGGTGAGGGTGCCACCTTTTTCGTCGATCACGAGAGCCTTGTCGACCTGGAAGCGGGCCTGGTTCGGCTGCCGTTCATTGCCGCCGACAGCCCAGCCTTTGATGGAGCGGTCGGTCTTGCCGTTGAAGGCGTCTTTCACATCAAAATCTTTCTGGATGAAGTCGGTTTTGGCGTCTTTGAAAGAAAGCACGAGAGGTTTTTTGGGATCACCGCCAGCCGGGACAAAGGCGGAGTCGAACTCACTCACGACAAAGTTGCCGTTGGCGTTGAGGCCGGGACCGTAACCGGGGAGCCGTTCGTCGGGCAGGGCTTCGATCATGAGACCGGTGAGTTGCGCCTTGGATTTCACGGGGACGGTGACGGTGTAGACAACGGCCTTGGTCGCTCCGCTCGCGAGGAGGCTTCCGTCGGATTCGATGGCGAGGGTAATGCCGCTTTGTTTGTTGGCGGAAGCGGCGGAGGGCGTGAGAAGGTTCCACGGGTGCCAGAACGAGGAGAGGGTCAGGGTTTTTTCCCATTCGGATACTTTCGCGGGCAGGGTGGCATCGTGATCGGCGATGGCTTTTTGTGCGGCGGCGACGCGGGCTTTCTGGTCGGCTTCGGCTTTGGTTTTTTTCGCGGCGGCTTCGGGCTGGTATTTTTTCAGCGTGGTCTCCGCCTGGTGGATGCGTTGGTAGCGCTCGATCTCGCGGGAACTGCGGAGGGGGATCCAGGCGGCTTCGGCTTTGGCGAGTTTCGCGGTGAGGATTTGGTGGTCGGATTCGATGTCGGCCATGACAGAGAGCGCGGCTTCGACTTCCGCCGTCGAAGGGGCTCGCGCGAGGGTGCGGTAGTAAATCTCCTCCACCAGCTTGCGGTCGTCGGGCTGGGCCGCGACGAGAGCGGTCAATTCACTCCCGGGCGCGCTGAGGGCATCGGCGATGGCCGGTCCTGACAGGAACGCCATGACGGCGCTCATTTGCAGGTCGTCGGATCGTTCGCATTCGCAGGCGCTCTCGCGGGCGGGGCGTCCGAGGTTGGCGAGGAAGCCGCTTTTGAGATCCAGTTTGGCATCGGGGAGCTGGCTCGCGCGGGTCCCTTTGGCGACACCGGGGATGTGGGGGGTCGCGCCGGTCACGAAATAGACGGCGTCGTAGAGCACCTCGGCGGGGAGGCGGCGGGCCTTGGCGTGGGAGAAATTGACTTCGTCGCCCTCGTTCCATTGATGGGTCCGGATGGAAAGTTGATAGGTGCGCGATTTGCAGATCTCGGCGGTGAGGGCGCGGATGTCGAATCCCGACCGCACAAAGCGGGTGGCGAGGTGGTCGAGAAGCTGGGGGTTGCTGGGAGGATTGCCCGCGCGGATGTCGTCGAGCGGTTCGATGATGCCGGTGCCGAGCAGGTAGCCCCAGACCCGGTTGGCGTAGCTGGAGGCGAAGTAGGGGTTCTCCGGACTGGTGATCCAGGCAGCGAGTTGCTCGCGGCGGCTGGGCTTTTCGGGATTGGCGAAGGCCACTTTGGCGAGGGGCGTTTCGTAGGGGAAGGCGGGTGCTTGGATGACTCCGGTGCGGTCGTTTTTGATTTCCCCCTCGGCCTTGTCGGTGACGAGTTCGTAGAGGGGTTTGGCCCCTTCCACGGCGGAGCCGCCGATGTTCTGGGTGGGGGCGTTTTTGGTGTCGCGGGCGAGTCCTACTTGCGCAAAATAGGCGGCTGTTTCGTAGTATTGGTCCTGGGTCCACTTCTCGAAGGGGTGGTCGTGGCACTTGTTGCAATTGAAACGTGTCGCGAGAAAAAGATGGGTCGTGTTTTCCATGATCTCATCCGGTTCTCGCAGGATCTTGTAGTAGGAGGCGGCGGGGTTCTCCTTGTTCGATCCGGTTGCGGTGAGAATCTTCCAGGTGAATTTGTCGTAGGGGGTGTTGGCCGCGATCTCCTTGCGGATCCAGTCGCGGAAAAAGCGGGATCCCTCGGCTCCGAGGAATTTGGAGTTCACCAGGAGCATGTCGCTCCATTTGTTGGTCCAGTGGTCGGTGTACTCGGGGGATTGCAGGAGGGCGTCGATGAGCGCGTCGCGCTTTTCCCGGGTGGGGCGTTTGTCAGTGATGAAAGCCTTTGTTTTTTCCGCTGTCGGCGGCAGCCCGGTGAGATCGAGGTG
>CAYLJC010000286.1:0-4670 GCA_964383345.1 uncultured Akkermansia sp.
CACCGTGATCAGGGTGCAGATGCCCAGGGCGATCCCTACTTTGGCGTAGGTCCTTTTTGTCTTGCTATAGTCGTGAGTCACTTCGGCCATGGCTGTGAAATCGTGGAGGAAAAACTATCGTGGGAAAGATACAAGGGAGTCCGCTCAGAGGAGATACATGATCGGGAACAGGAAAATCCAGATGAGGTCGACGAAGTGCCAGAAGAGCCCGCCCACTTCGACGCGGTTGGCGAGATGCTCGGGATTCTTCAGGTAGAGTTTTTTCCCGAACACCACCATGTAGAGCAGGACGAGAGCCCCGCCGACCACGTGGATACCATGCAGGGCCGTCATCGTGAAATAGATCGCGTAGTAGTTGCCGTAGCGCGGGCCGTGATTGCCCATGAACTTGACCTGGTCGCGGGGGACCACGAGATGCCGGGAGGGCCCGTGATGCCCTTCCCCTCCGGTGGCTCCGGCGGTGGGATTCGTTTCGCTGGTGTGAACGGCGGCGTGCGTGTCCGGCTTCTCGCCGTGCCCTTCTCCGCCCTCACCACCTTCCGCGGGAACGTGGACGTAGTAGACATTGAGGAAACGCCCGCGGATCATTTTCTCGGGAATGACTTCGCCGCGCTTCTCGTAGTAGGCCGCCATTTCCTGATAGTTTTTGCTCTGCTGGGTGAAGAAGCTCTGCTTGGCGGAATCATCATTGATGACATCCCAGACGACCGACTCCCGCTGGTCCTGGGGAAGGACGAGTTGCATGTCCACTTCGTGTACTTCGAAGATAACGTCGTCGCTGATCAGTTTGCCCTCGACCTTCACTCCGTCACGGTAGTTTACCGTCGTATCGCTGTGAGCGACAATCTTGCGCGGATCGCCGTGCAGGGCGAAGGGCGCGGCCGCTTGCAGTGTCGCGGTTCCCTTGACCTCGATCGGGGCGGGCGCCTTCCCCTCGGCCAGTTCCGCGCGATAGCGCTTGCGGGCCTCGGCGAGGTTATTCTTGAATTGCCTCCGATTGTCATGGAACCACGATTGGAAAGCCGAAGCCGTTTTCAGTTCCGTCCCCACGGTGCCCTCGGGTCCGTCGACCACCTTGAAAGCGGGGAACTCTTCGCCGTCGAAATCCTTGAGGACCGCCGGAAGCGCGGTATGCAGACCAAAGGTGATCTTCTCCCCGCTGAAACGAATCTGATCGGTGTCGTCGATGATGACCCCTTCCATGACCGAGTTGTCCACCAGTTTGATGCCGTGGTGATGGTTCAACTTGCTGTTGTACTCGACCATCTTCAGACACATGAAGATCGCGGCGCAGGCCACCACGAAATACATCCAGAGTTGATAGTTGCGCCACTTTCGCTCCTTGACCGAAACCCAGGCAAAAACCACTCCGACACTGGAGGCGATCAGGACCACCGTGTTGATCGCACCCAGCCAGACAAAGTTTTTGTGGACGCTCACTCCCCAGGGCCAGGGATTGTCGACTCCGTCCTGCACTCCGAGACGCAGGAAAACATAGGCGGAAAACAATCCGCCGAAAAGCATCACTTCGGAGGCGAGAAAGAGCCACACCCCCAGTTTCGCATTGTAAAGACCGGTGTCACGCCGCGGCGTCACTTCGTAAGGGATTTCCATGATCCTGAATTTTTTTCGCTAATTGTACAAACTCTATCTATCCAAACCGGGCCTTTATCGGGCCTCCGGTTCCGTCGCGAGCGTCGCCGCGGTTTCCACTGATCCATCGGAGAGGACCGAAGGGTCATCCTTAAACTGGGCTGAGAAGTCTCGCGCCGCTCCGGGGACACTGTATTCGTAAGGCCCGCGGTAGGCAATCGGCTCGGACGTGAAGTTTCCGTGAGGAGGCGGTGTCGGCGTCGCCCATTCCAGGGTGGTGGCGTCCCAGGGGTTGTCGCTGGTCACCTTTTTCCCGATGAAGACACTGAGGAACACATTGATGATGAAGGGAACTTGGAAGATCGCGAGGAGCCAGGCCGATCCCGAGGTGACGATATTGAGATCGATCATTCGCAGCGGGGCGTCGGCGGGAATGACGTTGAGCAACTCGGCGAGGTTCGACAGGAAACTGTTCGGCTCGGCGAAGACTTGGTTGGAAAGCTGTTCGTAGGCCTTGCCGCCGTCAAAGGCACGACGGTGGAAACCGGCCATGCCCTGGATCATCATGGGGGCGAAGATACCGTTCATGAGAATCAGCGAAGGCCAGAAGTGAAGGTAGCCCAGCCGGGTGCTCATCATGCGACCGGTGATCTTGGGGAACCAATGGTAGATCCCGGCGAAGAGGCCGAAGATCGTTCCAGGCGCCACCATGTAGTGGAAGTGACCGATCACGTAATACGTGTCGTGCAGGTGGAGGTCCGTCAGACTGAACGCCAGCGGGAGACCGGTGAGACCGCCGATCCCGAACATCGGGATGAAAGCCGTCGCGAAAAGCATCGGCACGTTAAACCGGATCGAACCACCCCACATAGAGATAAGCAGTGAGGTGATGAGGACCACCGAGGGTATCGAGACCAGCACCGTGGTTGTCTGGAAGAAGGTCGAAATCGCCGGCCCCATCCCGGTGATGTACATGTGGTGCGCCCAGACGAGGAAGGAAAGGAAGCCGAGGATCATGACCGCATAGACCATCG
The DNA here is from genome assembly GCA_964383345.1 of uncultured Akkermansia sp. Classification (GTDB taxonomy): domain Bacteria; phylum Verrucomicrobiota; class Verrucomicrobiia; order Verrucomicrobiales; family DEV007; genus Arctic95D-9. The sequence goes on from CAYLJC010000286.1 coordinate 2,628, forward strand.
TTTTGTAGCCCCAAAGCGGCTTGCGGGTGTTGCAGGGGATGATCTCCGCCACGATCGCGAGGGCGGGGAGAATCAACACGTAGACCTCGGGGTGGGCGAGGAACCAGAAGAGGTGTTGGTAGAGCAACGGACTCCCGCCCCCGGCGGCATCAAAGGCCATCCCGCTGACATTCAGCCCGGTCGGGACAAAGAAACTGGTCCCGGCCATGCGGTCCACGAGCTGAAGGATCGCCGCCACTTCCAGCGGCGGGAAGGCGAGAAGAAGCAGGAAACCGGTCACCATGATGCCCCAGACAAAGAAGGGCAGCCGCATCCACGTCATGCCGCGACAACGCAGGTTGATGATGGTGCAGATGATGTTCACCGCCCCGAGGAGCGAGGAACTGATGAGAAGGACCATTCCGACGAGCCACTGGGTCTGTCCCGTCCAGAAGAGGTCGCCGTAGTGGAGGTCGGTCGCGGTGGCGAGGGGAGAATAATTTGTCCAACCCGCCTTGGCGGCACCCGAAGGCAGGAAAAAGCTCACGAACATGAGCACCCCGCCGAGGAGATAGAGCCAGTAGCTCGCCATGTTGAGGCGGGGGAAAGCCATGTCGGGAGCCCCGATCTGCAGCGGCGTGACGTAGTTGCCGAAGGCACCGAAGGCGAGCGGCACGACCCCGAGGAAAATCATGATCGTTCCGTGCATCGCCCCGAACATATTGTAGAGGTCGCCGGTGACGCGTCCGCCGTCGTCGAGCCAGGCCTGGAACCAAGGCCAATCCGCGAGGAGCGGCACGGCGCGGTCCGGATAGGCGATGCTCCACCGCATCACCATCATCAGGAAAAAGCCGAAGGCCAGAAAGACGAGCGCGGTGAAGCCATACTGCAGCCCGATCACCTTGTGGTCCGTCGAGAAGATATACTTCTTCCAGAAAGGCTCGTAGTGCTCGTGATGATCGTGTTCATCATGAGATTCGGCGTGCGTGTGTTCTGCTGCTGCGCTCATACCTGTAATTCAAAAATATTCGTTGTCTTCGGCCTGAAGAATTCTTTCACCAAAATCGTCTTCCTTCGGATTCCCTCCGGAAAGCCCCACCTTACGGCAGGGGTTCACCCGTCTGCAAGTCCACCTTTGCCCCCGGGAGAGAAGCGTCGTCGGGAATCGCGAGCAGTTCGGCTTCCGTGTAGGGGTTCGTTTGACCACTGAACTCTTCCCGGGCCGCCTGCACCATCTCCGTAGTGACTACGCCGTCATCCCCTTCCGGGAGACTGCCAAATTCACGACGGATGTAAGTGAGGACCTGGGCGATCTTGTCATCGCCGAGGCTGTTCCACGGCGGCATCAACTGGTTGTAGGACCGTCCCGCCACATGGAAGGGACCGTTGATGCCGTGCAGGAGGATCGCGCCCAGGCGGCTCGTCCCCCCGTCGACCCACTCGGATCCGGCGAGCGGAGGAAACTGCCCGGTGACCCCGAGACCGGTGGCCTGATGGCAGGCGACGCAGTTCGCGTAGACTTTTTTGCCATCGCTCATCCACCGGTCGATCCAGGCCGCTTTGGCGACGTCACCGTCCCCGGCCCCCAGATCGGGGCGCGGTTCGGGAATGTAGTGGTCGCTGACGTAGATGCCGGACCCGAATCCGTTGCTGGTACTGAAGAGATGGCCTCCCCCGAAGATCAGGATGAGGGCGCTGACGGCCAGCACGGCGACGCCCACACGGCCCTCTTCCCCGCGTTGGAGAGACGGCTCGCGACGAGCCGCGTCGTGCAGGTCCACGGCACTCACGGTGCCCCGCTGGTAGTCGATGTTCTTGCTGTCTGGGGTATCCATCTGGATTTTCCTAATCTCGTACAAATTCTCTTACAAAACCACGCTTCACCTCACTCCCGCATGCTGGCGGGCAGCGGCTGATCCTTTTTCAGTGAAAGCAGATAATCGACCAGGGCCTCCGCTTCGGGGGTCGGCTCGAGGCCCTCCCGGTAGGGGGACTTTTTGTAAAGATGGAGGTAGGCCGGCATTCCGCTGTCGGGGTCGAGTCCTTTGGGGTCACTGAGATGGC
>CAYLJC010000287.1:0-4668 GCA_964383345.1 uncultured Akkermansia sp.
GCAACGTGCCCACGATGACGACGGTCAACAGCGCGGGTTCGAGCTATTACGTGGTCGCCAGCACCGCTCAATTCATGGTCTACGGGGAGAACCGGATGCAGTCCGAGGTGCGGGCCCTTCCCGCCGGATCGGTCGTTCTGATGACCAAACCGGGGGAGCAGTGGGCTTCGGTGCGGCTTTCCAACGGGACCGAGGGAGTTGTGCAGAACAAGCACCTGCGCCCCGCTTCCGCAGCGGAGATCGGCGGGGGATTCGCCCCCCCGACCGCGGCGGAGTGAGCGAGAGCCCGATGTCCGTCGGGCATGGCGCGATCAGTGGGACGGATTCGCTTGTCGAAAAGCGGGATCGCGGTCTACCTTTGCCGCGAGATGAAATTTCCCGCTCCGCTCCTCTTTCTCGTCGCGTTTTCCTTCTCTCCCCTCCACGCCGAATCCTGGCCTTTCTGGCGCGGTGACACACTCGGTTCGGGACGCGCGGCGGACGACGGCCTGCCGGTCGAATGGGGAAAGACCACCAACGTGCGTTGGCGCATCGAGTTGCCCGAGGCCGGGAATTCCACCCCGGTGGTGCATGGGTCCAAAATCTATGTGACCCAGGCGGTCACCGCCGACAAGACCCGAAACCTGATGTGTTTTGATCGCAAGGACGGCAGCCTGCTTTGGAAAAAAGGTCTCGTCTACGAACCCGAAGAGCGCACCCATCGCTCCAATCCCTATTGTTCCGCCTCCCCTGCGGTCGACGAGGCGGGGTTTGTCGTCTCCTTCGGTTCGGCTGGTGTGGCGGCCTACGACCACGAGGGCGAGCAGGTCTGGCATCGCGACCTCGGCGCGATCGACCACATCTGGGGCAACTCCAGTTCTCCGGTATTGTCCGGAAATCTCGTGATCCACTATCATGGTCCGGCCAAGAACGCGGTCCTCTACGGACTCGACCGCGCCACCGGCGAGACCGTCTGGGAGTGGAGGGAACCCGAGTGGAAACCGGTCGCCCGCACCGATGGATTTCGCGAGAAAAGCGAGGACGGCGTGATCGGTTCGTTCAGCACCCCCATTCTCGTCGACACTGGGGAGCGGACCGAATTGATCATGAGTTTTCCCTTGGAATTGAAAGCTTTCGAGCCAACTACGGGGGAAGTGCTGTGGACCTGTCAGGGGCTCAATCCGCTGATTTACTCGTCGCCGGTCTACGATGACGGGGTGGTGGTGGCGATGGGCGGGTACTACGGCAACTCCGTCGGCGTGAAAGTCGGCGGAACGGGCGATGTCACGGAGACCCATCGGCTGTGGCGGGAGGTGCGACACAACGGCGGGATCGGCAGCGGCGTCGCCGTCGATGGCAAGCTCTACTATCAGAACAGCGGCGGGGTCGTCTATTGCGACGACATGAAAACCGGGAAAACGCTCTGGAGGGACCGCCTCCCCGGTGCCGGAAAATCCTGGGGTTCCTTCCTCCTTGCCGGTGATCGCATTTATACCCTGAGCCAGGCGGGGGACACGGTCGTTTTCGCCGTGGATCCGACGAAATTCACAGTGATCGCCCAGAGTGATCTCGGGGAAGAGACCAATTCTTCGCTCGCGGTCGCGGGCGGGGATGTCTTCGTGCGCACCCACAGCGCCCTCTGGTGCATCGGGAAGGAGTGACGGGTGGCTCAGCCCTTGAGCTTCCAGCGGGCCTGCCGGAGCTGTGCCATCGGGGAATCCGCCATCTTTTCATACCAGACACTGACAAAGCTGCCGTCATCCAGTTCCACCGTGGAGGGGTAGCCGAGATCGCCGCCGATGCCGTCTTCGGAGAGACCGAGGGGCTCCGACCAGGTGGCGCCTTCGTCCGAGCTGACGCGGGCCTGGTTGCCAAAGGGCTTGCGCCGATAGCCGTAGGTCATGAGGAGCCGGTCGTCGCGCAGCCGAAGCAGGTGCGAGGGCATCCCCCAGACCCCGATGGGGTGCGGGACGGACCAGGTTTTGCCTCCGTCGGTTGATTCGGTTTGCAGGGTTTCGCCTTTGTTGGCCGCATTGTGGTTGCGGATTTGGGCGACAATTTTTCCGCTGGCGCATTGGACCGCGTGGAGTTCGTGATAGTCTTTTCCCTTGTCTCCCTCGCGGGTGGGGATCTCGGCGAGCCATTGCCAGGTCTTGCCGTCGTCCTTTGACTCGACCGCACCGATGCGCTTGTCATCGGTCCAGAGTTCCTTGCCGAGGTAAAGGAGACGCCCGTCGTCGAGCTGGCAGGGGCCGTGCGGGCTGCTCACGATGGTGTCGATGCGCCCGGAGAAAGAAAGTCCTCCATCCTCCGAACGGAAGCACCAGGTCCCGAGTTCCTTTTGGCGGGTTTCTTCGTCGGTGATGCGGTGGTGCAGCGCGAGCCAGTCGGGATCCTTCGCCTTGCTCCCGCCTTCGTTGATCTGTGGCAGGTAGGCGAGCGAAGTGAAAGTGGTGACGATGAGGCTGCCTTTGGCCGTTTCGAGAATGCCGGCGTCGCGGTCGTCGATGGGGCCGTCGTGAATGGTGCGGGGAAAAGTCCAGGAGGCTCCCTTGTCGCGGGAGCGCATCATTTCGACGGTGCCGAAGGGGCAGACGTGAGCGACCCGCCGACCCGACCAAACAACAAAAAGTTCGCCGTTTTTTGTTTGTGTCAGTGTTGGCCAGCCGTGGTAATAATCGGACTGTGGGGAGATGACCTTGGTTTCGAGCAACTCGATCGAGGCCGCTCTCGCCCGCATCGGAGCGAGCAGGGAAGTGGCGGTGGCGAGAGAAAGTCCGGTGAAGCGGCGGCGGGAAAGCGGGGAAGTCATGGCGGGATCTTCGCGAAGAGCCGGGCCGATGGGTAGTCCGCGATCACGGGGAAGGGGGGCCCGGGAGAGGATCGCGGGGGGAAGGGAGTCGCGCGGCGTTACCAATGACACCGAAGCACCCGATTTTCCCATGGCGGGGAAATGGGGGCGGTATCGGTATCGGTATCGATTTCGATTTCGATTTCGATTTCGATTTCGATTTCGGTTTCGGTTTCGGTTTCGGTTTCGGTTTCTTGAACTTACCCATTCCGTCCGCCGTTTCGTAACATGAGGCATGAGTAGATCTGAAAAACGAATCGAACGCGACACGATGGGGGAGATGGAGGTGCCGGGGACGGCGCTTTGGGGGGCGAGCACGCAGCGGGCCGTCCTGAATTTTCCGGTTTCGGGGGAAGGACTCGACCCCGCCCTGATCCATGCCTACGGACTGATCAAGTGGGCGGCAGCGCGGGCCAACCGGGAGCTGGGCATTGTTCCCGACGAATTGGCCGACCTCATTGAGAGTGCTGCGGCCGAGGTGTTTGCGGGGAAACTCGACGAGCATTTTGTTGTGGATGTCTTCCAGACCGGATCGGGGACGAGCACCAACATGAACGCCAACGAGGTCATCGCGAACCGCTGTTCGCAACTGGCGGGCGAGCCGGTCGGGTCGAAGCGACCGGTTCATCCCAACGATCATGTCAATCAGAGTCAGTCCTCCAACGACACCTTTCCCACGGCGATGCACCTCGCGGTGGCGATGCTCCTCAAAGCGGACCTGATTCCCGCTCTCGAAAAGGCGCGGGACAGTCTCGCGGCGAAGGCGCGGGAATTCCACGAGGTGCTCAAGATCGGGCGCACCCACCTGATGGACGCCACTCCGGTACGTCTCGGTCAGGAATTCGGCGGCTACGCCAGGCAGCTCGATCTGGCGGTGGTGCGGGCGAACAAGGCTCTCGCGGCACTGGCGGAACTCCCGCTCGGGGGCACGGCAGTGGGCACGGGGCTGAACTGCCCGCCGGGTTTTGCGGAACACGCGATCGGTTTTCTTTCGGAGAAGACCGGGATTTCTTTCGTGGAAGCGGAGAACCGTTTCGAAGCCCAGGCCGCGCGGGACGCCATCGTCGAGGCGAGCGGCCAACTCCGCACGATCGCGACGAGCCTTTTTAAAATCGCCAATGACATCCGCTGGCTCGGTTCGGGGCCTCGTTGTGGTCTCGGCGAGATCGCCCTGCCCGCGACGCAGCCGGGCTCATCCATCATGCCGGGCAAGGTGAACCCGGTCATGTCCGAGGCGGTCATGCAGGTGTGCGCCCAGGTCATCGGCAACGACACCGCGGTGGCCTGGGGCGGTGCCAACGGCAATCTCGAACTCAACGTGATGATGCCGATGATGGTGCAGAACACCCTGCGGTCGATCCGGCTCCTCAGCCGGGTGCTCGATGTTTTTCGCGAGCGCTGTCTCGACGGGATCACCGCGAACGAAGACCGCTGCGCCGAGTTGATCGAGTGGTCCATGGCCATGGTCACCACTCTGGCCCCCCGCATCGGATACGAACTCGCCGCGGAGATCGCGAAGGAGGCGGTCGAGAAGGAGAAAACCGTCCGACAGGTCTGCGAGGCGCGCGCCGTCCTGCCGCCGGACGAACTCAACCACCTCCTCGACCCGGCGGGCATGGTGTAGCCCGCATTTCTCATCCCCCTCCTGTTGCGACTGCCTGCGGCCTGTCCGGGCGCGCCTTGCCGGACCAACCCTCGCGGCGTCTCGCGACGAAAGAGTATGAGAAAGGCGGGCTTGCGGTCGGCCTGGCTTCGGCACCTCCCTTTCCCAACAGCCCAACAGCATCCAGGAGACAGAGATCGCTATCGAAATCGAAATCGAAATCGAAATCGAAAAA
>CAYLJC010000288.1:0-4668 GCA_964383345.1 uncultured Akkermansia sp.
GCATGAGCGGAACGCCGAGCGTCCGACAACACCAGGGTCTTCACGGCTCCCGGGGTTCCGCGCACGAGGAAAATAAGGCGGTTGTATGGTTCGGCGGCGATCTCTTTCAGGAAGTTGATGAATTCCTCGCTTTGGTTGAGGGAGGCAATGGGGATGGCGGTCGGCTCTCCGGTGAGGCTGTGGTGCAGATACACGCCGCGGTCGGAGATTTCGGCGAAGTAGGGCCGTGTCGTGGCGCTGCTGCCACTCGGACGGACGCGGAGGGCGGCTGGCTCGGGAGGAGCCTCGCGTTTGGCGAGCTCTTCTTCCTTTTTCTTGATTTCCTCTTGCAGAAATTTTTCGTCGGCGACGAGTTTCTTGTTTGTCGTTTGGAGCAGGTTGAACTTGGCGATGAGTTCCTCGCGGCTTTTGTCGATGTCCTCCTGATTCTCCAGCATCGTTTTGAGCGTCGCGAGCTTGTCGCGGGCGGTGATGACATCCTTGTTCTGCTGGATGAGGTTTTCGATGAGTTGGCGCAGCTTGTCCCGTTCCTTTTGCTTTTCCTCCTTTTCTCTTTTCAAGAGGACAAATTCACGGGCACGCTCGACCTCCTCGCTGGTGCGTCCTTCCCCCTTGTTCATGGCGATCAAATTTATCACCACAATGATGAGGGTGAGACAGCCGATGATACAGATGAGGATGCTCAGGAAAGGGAACAGATTGACACTCCCTCCTGAATCTCGTGCTCGTTTCGCCATGATTCAGAACAAGGGTATCAGAGTTAGCCCCGGCGGAACCAGCCTTTTTTCTGAATTACGACTTGTTTGCCGTTCAATTCCGCGAGAACGGCATTGAGGTTCCGGATGCCTTCGGCGAGCGAGGCGACCTGGTTGTCGAGGGAGCGGTCGAGTTTCTTTTCGTATTTTTCCGTGCGTTCGTCGATCCCCTGGATCTGCTTTTCGATCGCCGCAGCGATTTTTTCGTATTGTTTGGTCTGATTGCCGAGGTTTTCCGCCATCCCTTTTTGGGTGCTTTCGAAGCGGCTCATGATTTCCCTCTGGTGGCTCGCCATGGATTCGCCGAACGCCTTGAGGAGAGCGGGATCGGAGCCGACGCTGCCGGAGGCCCCCCCGTCGTTGAGGCGTTTGAGCAGGTGATCGACACAATATTCGTCGACGTCGGAGACAAGGTCATCTTCCTGTCCCTGCAGGGAACTCGCCGGGAAACTGAGCATGATGCTGAAGACCAGCGCCAGGAGGGTGGTGTCGAACGCCACGCCCATGCTCCCCAGAACGGTGAGGAGGGGTTCCTTGATTTGGCTCATGTCCCCGCTTTCCCCGGCCCCGAAGACGGCCCCGAAGCCGCCGATGGCGGCTCCGATCCCCACCACCGTGCCGATGAAGCCCATGATGGGGATCGCCCAGAGAAACACTTTGACCATGCCGTAGCTGCCGTTTGCCTTGGCGGCGTCGACTTCGGAGAGGGAGGTGATCATCTGCGCCACTTCGGGGTTGTTCTGGCGGACGTAGAAGAATTCCAGAGCCTTGCGGATCCGGTTCACGATGTAGGTGTTGCGGAGCGGTTTGGGAAAGTTGACGATGTGATCGTGAAATTCCTTGAGGTTCGAAGTGTTGATTTCTTCCGAAATATCCGTTGGAAGTGCCTGGATCAGCATGGCGCGCCGCTGCTGGCGCAAGTTGAGCCACTTCATTACGAGAAGAGCCAGACACCAGAAAGTCAAAAGGGTGGTGACATATTGGGTGGCCCCCCGCTCACAAAAAAGCTGGCGGAGATACCCGGCCCAACCCGGGGTCACGCCGGGCTCCGTTTTGGGGAGCATGAACATGACGAGGTACCAGAACAGGGTTGCTCCGATGCCGCAGGCACCGGCGATCCAGACGTTGACGTTGGAGGGGTGGGGGCCGGTGTGACCGGTGGAAATATTGAGCTCGGGGAGTTGATCGAAGTGCGTATCGGTCGTTTCCTCCCCGGAACCGCCTTCGTGCGCGGCGTCCGGAGCGGGAGGTCCGAAGCTTTCGGGGATCTGAATTCGGGTGGAACAACCCGGACATTTGACCGTTTTTCCGGCGAGATCGGACTCGGCCTGCAGGGTGATGTGGCAAGTGGGGCAAGCGAAATTCATGGATTCGGTAATATATCGGGGAAGAGAAAAGAGCGAGGTTTATTCCAAGCCGGTTGTCGGGGCCGGAACGATGGCGCTTCCTCCGGCATATTTCGAGGAAAAAATGGCGGAAATGTTCGAGAGGGAAGTTCGCTTTTATGGGACTTCCCGGTTATAGCTGAATGGGATGAAGATCAGAGTGGACAAAACGGGCTGGCTTGTCGCGGCGGCGGCATTCGGCCTGGTGTTGCCCTCCTGCGCGTTCCGCGTCAAGGTGCGGGAAGAGTGGAACGATCTCTCCCACAAGCCGATCGAACTGACCGGGGCCTCCCGCGTTTGGGACACGATTCGGAATGGGGAGTCCCCCGACAAGGCCGAATTGGCGGCCTACAACAAGGCGGTCCGCCGCACCGTCGTGCAGATCGGTGACAACTGGGCCACGAACAAGGAGGAGCTGGCGGCGCTGCACACGAGCGAAGGCGAGGTCTCTCTGCAAGTGCGCTCGGTGAACGTGGATGCGGTGGAGTCCCTCGAGGAGATCGTGCCGGCCGACTTTTTGAAAATCCGCCGTGGTTTCCGCTCCGAATCCGCCGTGGAAGGCCTGGGGGCTTCGCTGCTGGTGAAACAGGTCCGCACCGAAGCCGATGCGATGATACCGGCGACGGGGCTCTGGTATCCCGTCACCGCGGTCTTGAATCTGGATGAGCCGACGAGACCGGTGCTCGCGCTGTTCGATCCGACGAAGCGGGGAAGTCTCCATTTCTCCGGGCGGGAATTCCCTCTTTCGGCCAATTACACGGCGGCGCTGGCGCGGGATTTGAAAGACAGGCAGTTTCAGTTCGAACGCATTTCCGGACTCCTGAGTTTTGAAAAATTCGCCGACCGCATCGGCCTTTATCGCGCGACGGCCTTCGATCCGGCCAAGCGACCCTGCCTCTTCATCCACGGCGTCAAATCGAGTCCCACGACCTGGAACGAGACGATCAACCGGCTCTACGGTGTCGAGGCGGTTCGCGAGCGGTATGAATTCTGGCATTTCGGCTATCCGACGGGGGCGTCGATCCCCTACATGGCCTCGCGGTTGCGCGAGTCCATCCGGGAGATGATCGAGTTCCGGCGGTCGCAGGGGGCACCGGACGCCCCCATCACCCTCATCGGTCACAGCATGGGCGGATTGCTCGCCAAAGGGGTGACAGTCTCCAGCGGCGAAGCGGAGTGGAATCAGTTGTTCACGGTGCCTCTCGGCGAGCTCCCGATGTCGGAGGAAGGCCGGGAGATTCTCCGCAAGATGATTTATTTCGAACCGGTCGAGGAGGTGGAGCGGGTGATTTTCTGCGCCACGCCGCACCGGGGGAGCAAGCTGGCGGAAAATCCCGCGGCGAGGCTGCTGGTGGATCTCATCGACGTTCCCTCGTACCTGACCCAACTCTCCGCCGGGATCATCAACTACGGTGCCGATGCCTTGACCCCGCTGGGGATGGAATTCACGAGAGATCGCATCACCTCGATCGAGCAGCTCAGTCCCAAGGCGCGCATCACTTCCGAATTTCTCAACAAACCCCTCAATCCGGAGGTGTCCTATCATTCCATCATCGGGAATCACTCCCCGCCCCGCGTTCCCCTGGAAAAATCGAGCGACGGGGTCGTCGCCTATTCCAGTTCCCATCTGGAAGGCGTGGATTCAGAGATGGTGATCCCGGGATCGGACCACGGGGTCCATCGCAACGATGAGGGGATCGCGGAGATCATCCGCCTCCTTCTGCTGCCCTGATGCCACTGAAGGGGGAAACGCCGACCGCGCGGGACCTCTCAGAACGGCCCGGCCCCGCGGTTCCCCGGCGTGTCGGGGGCGGGTGTCGCGGGCGCTCCGGAAGTCCGGCCTGCCTCCGCCGGGACGACCGGATCGGGGCGGATAGAGCGGGAGAGAGAGGAGACCGACTCGCGGATCGTCTCCTTGAGTTGGCCCCAGTGGGGTTCGATTTTTTGCAGGAGACCGAACTGGCTCGCGAGCCAGAAGGCGAAAAGAACGAAGGCGATTTTCCAGAAATCGGAGCGCCATTTCCCGCGCTGCTTCTTCAGTTCACCTTCGAGTCCGTCGAGGCGTGCGGCGTGCTGGTCGAGTTTGTCGAGGAGCAGATCCGGAGTGGCGGACGATTCCGGGAGGGACGCGCCCTGTTCTTCTTCCTCCGCCGCGAGAGCGCGTTGTCGGGCCTCGAGGACTTCTTCGCGGGCCTCGAGGACGAGGTGCTCCAATTTTTCAAACTGCACCGGTTTGGAGACGAAGTGGGAGGCGAGGAGATTCCCGGAGGCGAGCGAGTGGAACTCCGCCTCCAGCTCGTCCGAGGGATATCCCGTGATCATCATCACCGCGACGGGGCGCTCGAGGAGGTCGTCGAGGGCGCGGATCAGTTCGATACCGCTCATTTCCGGCATGCGATAGTCCACACACACGATGTCGATGGAGGGTTCGACGCGGAGAAAATCGAGCGCCTCTTGTCCGCTCCGGGCGATGAAGACGTTTTCAAACCCCACGTACTCCCGCAGGAAGGTCTTCAGGCCCAGTTGAA
>CAYLJC010000289.1:0-4625 GCA_964383345.1 uncultured Akkermansia sp.
GGCATAGCCGAGATCGGCAAACACGTTCGCGCTGCCGCGCGTGATCTGCGCATCGGCATCGATCGCAGCGTCACTCCTTGGGCGGGCCATGGCGAGCCTCATGATCCTGTTGTGCGATTCGCAATCTCTTCCCGATCAGGGGTCCCGCCCGGCTCCCGGATCGAAGCGATCACGCCGGTGCGTCCCCCGCAGGTGACGCGGTCCGCGATGACGAGATGACCGGCGACGCCGCATTGCGCCGCCAGGGTGACATAATCCCCGATCCGGGTACTGCCCGAGATCCCGGTCTGGGCGACGATGATACAGTGTTTCCCGATGATGCAGTTGTGGCCGATCTGCACCTGATTGTCGATCTTGGTTCCCTCGCCGATGACCGTCTCGCCGAAGCGGGCCCGGTCTATTGTGCTGGAGGCCCCGATCTCCACATCGTCTCCGATGCGGACAATCCCGAGTTGCTCGATCTTGCGATGCCGCCCCTCGACAAATTCAAATCCGAACCCGTCCGCTCCGACCACCACACCGGGATGGAGGATGACCCGGTTTCCCACGAGACAGCCCTGACAAATCGTTACATTCGGCGCGATGACACAGTCCTCGCCGATGACGACATCCCCGCCGATGACCGCGCCCGCGCCGATGCGGGTGCCTTTCCCGATAACCGCACCCGCCGACACCGTGGCGTGGGCCTCGATCGAGACCGCGGCGGGATCCAAACGCGCCTGCGAATGGACGAAGGCGGTCTCGTGGACTCCCGCCGCGAAGGGCAGCGGGGTCACCCCGTAGAGCCGCACGATGCTATCGAAGGCCAGCACCGGATTCCCCACCACCACGAGGGCCGTGCTTTCGGGAGCCGTCACCGTGGCCTCGGACACCAGCACGAGACCCGCGCGGGTCGAGCGGAGTTGCTCGCGATACTTCGGGTTCCCGTAAAAACTAACACAACTCTCGTCGGCGTGGTCCAGGGCGGCGAAGTTGGTCAGGATCGTCGCGGCGTCGCCGCGGACCAGTTCCCCCTCGACCAGGGCGGCTATTTCTCCGACGCTCGTTTTCATGATCCGATGGCTTTCTTCGCATCCGATCCGTGTTTTCGCAAAAACAGAAGATGGCGAAAACAAAAAAGCGGCGAGAACCGCCGCTTTGGATCGGGATTTCCCCGGATGCGACCCCGCTCAGTTGGTCGGGGCGGCGGCGGCCGGCGCGCCGGCGTTCAGGGTGCTGACCACTTCGGCGGTGAGATCCTTCACATTTTCCGAGGTGTAGAGGATGGCCTTGTTCGCCTTGGGAAGGAAAGATTTGTCAAAGACGAGGTCGAGCCCCTGGGCCTGCACGATGGTATCGACGGTCTTTTTGATCTCGTCCACCAAGTTCGCCTCCATCTCCTGGCGGGCGGTCATCACTTCGGCCGACGCCTTGCGCTGGGCGTCGGAAATTTCCTTGCCTTTGGCCTGGCGTTCCCGGAAGAGGGCCTGGAGTTGCTCCAGCGCTTCCTTCCGCTTGCTCTCGGCCAGGGCGGTGTCCTTGTAGACGGCGTCCAGTTCCGCCATCTTGTTGTTCATCTGCTGGTAGGCGGCCTGGCGCTCGTCGAGATTCTTGAGTTTCTCGTCGGCGAGATCATTGATTTGTTTTACCTGAATCTCGGTCTTGTAGAACTGGTTGAGAGCTTCCTGCATGTCGATGACAGCAATTTTCAACTCTTGTCCGGATGCGCTTGGAGCGAGCACCGGCAGGACGAGGGCAAGGAAGAGGGCGGGCAGGCGGAATTTCATAGGGGTCAATCAGGAAAATGAGAGGGAGGGTTCGCCTTCAGCAAACACGCCGGGGGCAGTGAGTGTGCATCGGGCTCAGAACGGACGATAGGGCACGTGGTTTTCTTAGAAAAACTCTGCGTTTCCCGCGATTAGAACTGGGCACCCATGGTGAACTGGAACCGTCCGCCGTCGTCGTTGAAACCGTCGTGCTGGATCGGGAAAGCGTAGTCCAGACGCACCGGGGCGCTCCCGAGGACAAAGAGACGAACACCGAGACCCCAGTCGGAGTGGATCCCGCCGGCGATCGAACCAGCCGGACCATCGCTGACCTCGCCGAGATCGTAGAAGGCGGCCGCCCGGATTTTCTCCACGATCGGCACGGAGACCTCCGCCGTCGCGTTCCAGGAACGCTTCCCGCCGAGGACCTCTCCACTGACCGGATCGCGCGGACCCACGTCGCGGAACTCGAAGCCGCGCAAATTGTTGGCGCCGCCGAGGAAATGGCGGGTGAAGACGTGATCCCCGTCCGAGGACTGGTTCACTTCCCCGCTCAGGGTCACGATGATGTCGCGAGGCAGGAGAATGTACTGCGCGGCGCTGGCGGAGAAGATCGTGTCGTCCACGTCGCCACCGAGACCGGCGAACTCGAATCCGGCCGAAGCCTTGTGCCCTTCGCGCGGCAGGAAGACGTTGTCGCGGGTGTCGCGGACGACGCTGGTGCCGACCGAGCTCTTGAAGAAATCACCCTCTTCGGCGAGGAAAGCGGGGGAAGCTCCCGGGACCGCATCAATCTCGATCTGCTCGGCCCGGTAGTCGCCGACCAAATAAGTGAACTCTCCGATCGACTTGCGCAGCGAGAGGGCGGCACCATAACTGGTCTGGTCGTATTCGTCACTGAGGAAGAGGAGGTCGCGATAGTAGGCCTCGGTCGTCAAGGCCAGTCGGTGACCCAGGAACCAGGGCTCCGTGATCGAGATGCTGGCGTCCTTGCGCTCGCTACCGGCCCGGATACTGAAGCGGAAACGCTGCCCCGCACCGGTGAAGCTCGGCCAGTCGAAGAGGTCGAAGTTGGTCTGGGTGACCTCAAAGAAACCAGTGAGGCTGTCGATCGAGCTAAACCCGGCCCCGAAGTTGATCGTTCCGGTGGGTTTCTCCACGACCCGGATGAGGAGGTCTTTTTCGTCGAGGTAGCTGGTGTCCACCGGGATCACTTCGACGCTGGAGAAATAATTCATGTTCTGGAGACGGCGCTCGGTCACGTCGGCCTTGGTCGTGTCGTAGACTTGGCCGGGTTCCATCGGGAGTTCGCGGCGGATCACGTGTTCCTTGGTCTTGTGGTTCCCCTCGATGCTGACCTGGCCGATTTTGTAGGGGCGCCCCTCGGTGACATCGAGGACGACGCGCACCGCACCGCTCCCGGAGTCCTCGAGACGGGGATTGATCCGGACATCGGCATAACCGCGGCTGCCGTACTGGTCGGTGAGGAGCTGGATGTCGGACTTGAGCTTGTTCCCCGCGAAGGTATCCCCGGCCGAGGTCTTGAGGAAGGGCAGGACGTCTTCCTGCATATTCAGCACGGTGACGCCATTGATCGCGAGACTGTCAACCTGGTAGGTCTGGCCCTCGTCGATGGTGATGATGACGTCCACATGTTTTGCATCCGCGCGGAGACGCGAGACATTCACGACCTTGGCATTGAGGTAGCCGTTGTCGCGGTAGAAATCCTCGATCGCCCGGACATCCTGCGCGAGGGTCTCCGCATCGGTCGATCCCCCTTTGCTGAAAAGGGTCGTGATGCCCTTTTCCTTCTGCGTCATCTCCTCTTTGAGCTGCGAGGCGGGGAAGGCGGTGTTGCCGACAAATTCGATATTGCGGAGCACACCCTGAGTGCCCTCGTCGACGGTGAACACGACGGTGGAATACCCCTCGGCGCTAGGCGCGCCGATGCGATAGGTCACCGTCGCCTCGGAAAAGCCCTTCTTGCGGTACATCTCCTGCATTTCCTGCCTCGCGGTCTGGAGCACGGATTCGTCGATGGGTTTGTTGACCGTGAGATCGATTTTCTTCTCCAGCTTGGAGGTGTCGATGAGGGTGTTGCCGACAAACTGGGAACCACCGTAGACGGCACGCGTCTGGGCCACCACGATGAGCGCCACTCCGCCGGAGGCACTGTCGGAGAGGATGCGAACGTTCTCCACATCCCCGCTCGCATAGAGGCTCTTCACGTCCTCGTCGATCTGCGCCATGGAAAGCTTGTCCCCGACGCGGGTGGACATGTGGGAGAGGAGACGTTCGGGTGCGACGGTCTGATTGCCGACATACTGCACGTCGATGGATTTCACGACCGCCCCTTCCTGTGCGAGTCCTGAAAGCGCCCCTCCTTGGAAAACAAGCATCCCGGCCATCAATCCGAGGGATGGCCCGAGGAAACGGGGGCGGAGTCGTTTCAGTAAATTCATAGGCTGGTCAAAGTGTTCCTTACTCGGTAAAAGTCTGTGTGTGGAGGGTTGCGGAAACCCCGCTGGAAGAAACCCACTAGATAGAACCTCAAGGCCCCGCGTCAAGTTGGAATTTGCTCCGGCGGTGTTCCGGCAAAGACAAAAATCGAGCCAAGTAAACGGCCAATTTCCCCTTTCTGCAATTGTTTATCGTAAATCCCCCGCGAAGCAAGCAAAACGTATCGACTTTTATAATTTTTAGGTTATCTTGATTTTCTGGAAAACATAAATATCATTTTATCCTTACCGGATCGGGCTTGAGGCTCTTTCTTTTTCACTTTCGCCCCCTTGTCCCCCGTGACCGCCCCTTATCCAACCGAACCCGAAGCGTCCCCCGCGCGGGAGTTCGAACAGAGCCTGCGTCCGCCGGACTTCGTGG
>CAYLJC010000290.1:0-4617 GCA_964383345.1 uncultured Akkermansia sp.
ACGCACTGATCGCTTTTTTGAAATGCGGAAAAAGATTCTTCCCTCTCTGGCAAAGCCCCTCGGCGGGCTTATCCTCGGTATCATGGCCCTGACGACGACCCTTCCGGCGCAGGATGCTCCGGATTCCACCGAAAAATCCTCTCTGCGTGTGCTCTGCTACAACATCCACTACGGACAGGGCAACGACGGCGTCTACGATCTGGAGCGGCTCGCCGAAGTGATCCGGGCGGTCAAGCCCGACCTCGTCGCCCTGCAGGAAGTGGACGTGATGGTGCGGCGCTCCGGCAAGGTCCATCAGGCGGCGAAGCTCGGTGAATTGTGCGGCCTGAAGAGTTTTTATGGTCCGACCCAGCACTACGAGGGCGGTCTCTACGGCAATGCCGTGCTCACGAACCTGCCCGTTCTCGATGTGCTCATTCACCCGCTTCCCTACACCGAGGCGACGCCCGAACTGACGACCTACCCCCGCGCCGCCATCGCGGTGACGGTGGAAGGTCCCGATGGCAAGCCGCTGCGATTCATCAGCACGCACTTCCAGCACAATGTCGAGAAAGACCGGGTCGATCAGGCCCATGCCATCAATGAACTGTTCGCCGCCGAGGGAGACAATGTTCCGACCATTCTCACCGGGGACATGAACGCCACGCCGGAGGCGGAACCCGTCAGGGTGCTCCTCAGCAAATGGGAAAATGCGATCGACGAAGGTGCCGCGCCGACGGTGCCATCGAAAGATCCGACTTCTCGAATCGACTACATCTTTTATCGCTCCGCCTCCTCGTTTCGCGTCGAGGAGACGCGGGTCATCGACGAGGCGATGGCTTCGGATCACCGGCCGGTTTTTGCGGTGCTGACCCTGACCGGCGAGTCTTGAGTCGCGTTTGATTCTGATTTCGATTTCGATTTCGATTTTTATTCGGTCGCCGTTGCTGTTGTTGTCGCTGTTTTTCCGAGCCAGGCTTCTTTGAAGTCGGTGTGTACTTTTCCGAGCCAGCGACCGAGGTCGGCCATGGCGATGTAGGTGAGGGGAACGAGGAAAAGGGTGATCACGGTGGCGAAGAGGGAGCCGTATCCCATCGCCACGGAGACGGGGGTGAGGAACTGGGCGTGGGTGCTCTGGGCGCCGGTGCTGAAAAAGAAGGGCGCGAGACTGGCGACCCAGGTGCCGTTGAAGATGAGCGGAACGAGTCCGAAGAAAGTGGTGATCTGGGTGAGAAAAATGGCGCGGAAGCGATGGACTCCGCCGCGCTGGACGGCTTCGCGCAGCGGCATGCCCTTGGTGCGGAGGTCGTTGATCTCGTCGACGAGGAGGAGTGTGTCGTTCACGATGACGCCGGAGACCCCGAGGATGCCGAAGAGGGACATGATGTTGACGGGGATGCCGTGGAAGACATGGCCGAGGACCGCTCCGACAGCTCCGAAGGGGATCACGATCAGGACGATGAAGGGCTGGGTGTAGCTCCGGAAAGGAATGGCGAGGATCGCATACATCCCCGCGAGGATGAGGACGAGGGAAACGGCCATGTGGGAGCTGCTTTCCCTCTGGTAGCGGGCCTCGCCTTCGAAACTCCAGCGGATGTGGCTGCGGCTGGCGAGCAGTTCGTCGAGGAAGAGGCCGGTTTCGGCGCGCAGTTGTTCGATGTCGACCGCCTTTTTGTCGGCGTCGGCGGTGATGTTGAGGGCGCGGCGACGATCCACCCGCTGGATGCTGGTGAAGCTTTTCACCACACTGGCTTCGGCCACGCTGCTGAAGGGAATCTCCAGGCCGTCGTCGGTGCGCACCCGCATCGTGTCGAGGGTGTCGAGGCTGCGTCGTTCCTCGCGGGGGAGTCGCAGCATCACCTTGACTTCGTTGCGTCCGCGCTGGATGCGCTGGACTTCGTCGCCGTAAAAGGCCTGCCGCACCTGGCTGGCGAGATCGTTGACGGTCACGCCGAACTGGCGGGCTTCGGGCTTGAGCCGCAACTGGATTTCGCTTCGTCCTGAATCGAGGGAGTCGTTGATGTCGAAAAGGGCGGGAAATTGGGAAAGGTAGAGTTTGATCTCCTCGGATATTTCGAGGAGTTCCTTGGGATCGGGGCCGGTGAGTTGAATGTCGATGGGATCGCCGCTGCGCATGAACTCGGCCCGGAAAGTGATTTCCTCGGCACCGACGATGGTGCCGATGCGTTTGCGCCATTCCGCCGCCATCTCGACGGTATTGGCTTCGAGGCTGCGCTCCTCGGGGCCGTAGGTCTCGATGACGACTCCGCCGATATGGGAGCCGGCGGAGTTGCTCATGCGGCTTCCCCGGGAGACGGTGGTGCCGGTGGAGGCGACGATGTTTTTGATGACGCTGCGACCGTCGGGACCCACGTACTCGTCGCGCATCTCCTCGGCGATCTCGTAGATGCGCTGGATGTGTTTGTCAGTGACTTCGAAGGGGGTTCCCTCGAGCATGGAAAGGCGGCAGTCGATGCGCTCGCTGGGGATGCGGGGGAAAAAGGCCGTCTGGATGTGTCCGCCGAAATAGAGTCCGATGAGAATGGCGAGGCCGCCGAACATCACCGCGAGGGAGGCGTAGGTGTTGGCCACGCAAAACCGGATCGAAGGGCGGTAGACGCGATCGATGAACCACTGCAGGCCCGCTCCGGATAGACGATGGACCGGTCGGAGCAGGTCGCCGGTCCGACCGAGAAAAGGATGGGCGAGGTGGCTCGGGAGAATGAGTTTGGTTTCGATGAGGGCGATGAGCATCACCGCGATGAAGACGATCGCGATGGGGCGGAACATGTTGCCCCAATCGGTCGTGTCGAGGGCCATGGGGAGAAAGGCCATCACCGTGGTGATGACCCCGAAGGTGATGGGCGCGGCCATCCGTTGGGTCCCCCGGATCGCGGCGTCGAGGGGGTTGAGACCGCGGCTCCGGTAGTAGTCGCAGCTCTCGCTGATGACGATGGCGTCATCGACGACGATCCCGAGCACGAGGATGAATCCCATCAGCGAGGAGAGATTGATCGTGACATCGAGGTAGGGCATCAGGGCGAAGGCTCCGAGGAAACTCATGATCATGCCCATGCCGATCCAGATGACCGCCTCCAGTCGCAGGAAAAGCCCCACGCAGATAAAGACGAGAATGAGACTGCTCTGGGCGTTTTCCCGCAGCAGATCGATGCGGCCTTTGACAATGCGGGATCGGTCGTTCCAGTAGTCGAGCTGGACTCCGTCGGGGAGGATATTGTTGGCCGAGGCGATGTAGTCTTTGACCCGCTCGCCGATGGTGATGGCGTTCTGATGGCCCTCGCGCATCACCGTGATCATGACGCAGGGACGTCCGTTCAGCTTCACGACGAGGGGATCTTCGGTGAAACCATCGATGATTTTGGCAATCTCGCCGAGAGTGAGCTTGCTCCCGTCGGGGCGTGTCAGGATGGGGACGCGGGCGTAGTCTTCGCCGGTGTAGGCACGCCCGCGGGTGCGGATGGAAACATCACCGGACTCGGTCTGGACAACTCCGGCGGGCAGGTCGATGGCGCTGGCTCGGATCGCCTGGCTGATCGTCTCGAGGCTGAGATTGTATTTCCGCAGGGTCGCCTCGGGGATCTCGATGGCGATTTCTTCATTCCGAACCCCGCCGATCTCGGCGTGGGAGGTGCCGGGCAGGGAGGAAAGTTCGTCGCGAATCTGTTCGGCGAGCCGTTTGAGATCTTTCTCGGCCATGTCGGCGCTGAGGATCACGGTGATGACGGCGTGAAAGGAATCGTCGAGCTGAATGATGGGCCTTTCCGCGAGAGCGGGAAAATTCGGGATCGCATCGACCCGGATTTTCACGTCCTCCATGACGCGGCGCGGATCCTCGGTTTCGTTGACTTCGATCACGACGGTTCCGCCGCTGCTCCCGGCGGTGGAATTGATCTGTTTGATCCCGCCGACCTGTTGGATCGCTTCCTCGATCTTGATGACAATGGTCTCCTCGGTCTCTTCGGGCGAGGAGGCGGGGTAGGGGACGTTGACGGAGATGAAACGCGAAGGAGTGTCCTGAAAGACTTCCAGCGGAATCTTGTCCGTCCACAGAGTCCACAAGCCGGCCGCCATGACAGCCATCATCAGCAGATTGGCGGCGACGCCGTTGCGGGCAAACCAGGCGATCATGGATGAGAGGTTACGAAGAGGATTTCCCGCGGGTGGCGGCGGCGTCGGCGGTGCCCGCGCCGCTCTGTTCGGGACGATTCCCCACCGGATTCTCCAGAGCGCCGTCTATCGTAGGCAGCACGGTGGCCCCCTCGGCCGCGAAAGGGATGGGGGTCAGGCAGAGAATGTCGCCTTCGGCGGGAGACTGCGGGGCGTGCGCGGAAATCACGATTTGGTTTTCGTCGCTGATGAGCGGATCCACGGTTCTACGGCTGAGCTTGTTCCCCTCGGTGATGAGGAGGATTTCATTGCCGGCGCGCACCGCCCGGCGGGGAATGATGAAGACATCGGTGAGGGTTTCCCCCTCGATCCCCGCCTCGAGAAACTGGCCGATCTTCAGGGGAGGGCGGTCCGTTCCGCGCCGGGCGTAGGGATCGTCGACCTGTGCGACAGCGGTGACCTGACGGGTGGCCTCATCGATCCGGCTCTCGACCCGCACGATTTCGCCTG
>CAYLJC010000291.1:0-4603 GCA_964383345.1 uncultured Akkermansia sp.
GATGTTTCGTTGCTTTGAAGGCCCCCCCAAAGGCCGCCACATCCTGTCCGTAGATGTAGACAGAATCGTCGTCTGCGAGCGCCTTGGCCTGCGCTTCGCGGATAGCCTCAAGGTAAGTGATCGCCATGGTGTTAACCGGCAGCCACCTTGGCCCATCCTGGCCAATTCGCAAGTGCGACGCGACCAAAAGAGCTCTGCCCGACCGAAAATCCGCTCAGCGGAATTCGCTCAGTTTCACCGGTCGCCCTTCGGCGGCGGAGCGATCACAGGCGAAAAGGACGCGGAAGGACTCCAGCGATTCCTTCATGCTCGTGCCCGGCATGTCCTCGCCCCGGTCGGTCGCATCGAAGAAGGCCTGGAACTGCGCCTGGTAGGGGTGGTCGGCGACATCGCCCGAGTCAGCCATGGCCATAGGCAGTTCGGTCCATTTTTTGTCCCGCAATGCGAAGCGGCTGGAGTAGAGCTTGTTGTCGAGAAGACTGCCTTCGCTGCCGACGAGGTGGGTGTGAAAATAGTAGGGCTGCATGCAGTCGATCACCGAGGCGATTTTCCCCACGGCGCCATTTTCGAATTTCAGGAGCGAAGTGGAGGTCGTCGGATATTCGTATTTCCGGAAAATCTCGTTCTTCGACTGGGCGGTGTAGGAGGTGACTTCCTCGACTTTGGAGCCCATGCAGAGGAGGAGGGCGTCGAGGGCGTGGCAACCGGCCGAGAGCAGGCTGCTGCCGCCGTTTTCCACGGTGGTGTTCCAACGATATTGACCGTACCAGGGGCCGATGCCGTGATAATAATCGACCTCTCCGTAGTGGATATCCCCGATAAATCCTTCGTTGAGAAGCTGGGCGGTGGTGAGGAACTGGCTCACGAAGCGGAGTTCAAAACAGACGCAGGCCTTCACTCCGGCGGCCTCGACCGCGTCGTATATGGCGCGGCTGTCTTCCCAGTTCAGGGCCATGGGCTTTTCGAGAATGATGTGTTTGCCCGCCTTCGCCGCCGCCTCGGCCTGGGCGCGGTGCTGGTTCGGATAGCTCGTGATCGAGACGACATCAATGTCCGAGGCGAGCATCTCGTCGAGATCCGTGTAGGTCTTGATTTCGCTGCCGTGACGGGCCGAGACCTCGGCGTCATCGAGGGGGCGCGAGGAGTAGACCGCCGCGACGCTGCCCTGGTTCGTTCCGTTGATTGCATCCGCGTGGGCCGTGGCCGCCCATCCGTATCCTATGATTCCGACTTTGTATGACATGCCGTCATTGAACCGACGGGCGGGGCGGGAAGCAATGGAAAATTTTGCCCCGAACGCGGGAGGGTCCGACACGGACGGACGGGCGTGAGAGAGGTTCCAGCGTGTTCCGCGGCTGAAACGGGGGTCCTTGTTTGAAATAATGGAGATTCAACCTACGTTTAGGTGGTGTCATCCCCCGTCGCCGAACCTTTTTGACATCTTGATCATTTTGCTTCACACAAATCGTGGTATTGATGTAAAAGAGCGTCTTCAGCCCTTTGAAGACTACCGAAGCGATCTCGACCAAGCCGAGCAGGCCATGCGCGGGATCGTGCCGGTTGTAGGAGGATTGCGACAACATCTGCTTCTGACATCTGTTGAGGGTATCGCCTGGCTTGTTGGCGACCTGCACGAGCGCAACATTATGCGAGACGCAAACGGTTCCCCAACCATCATCGATGCGCTTGTAGGCGAGGTAACTGCCGAAGCGTGCAGGGATTTGCCATGGCACAACGCCGCGCGGGCTGACGCGGAATCGTTTCGCGAGACGGGGAGAAGACCGCCAGCGTGGGATGAGTCAAGTAGACGATGCGGAGCTGTGACCGGCGAAGTCAGTGAGGTGGGTTGTTGATAACGAACACGCGATTTCCTTCTTCGCGATCACCCTTGATTTCGTAGACACGTCGGCGGAAATTGGGAGCAGTTCGGACCCGCACATCATCCCGATCAAGTTCCCTCGGACAGTTCAAAGGACATGCCGACAAATCCACCGCCCGAAAACTCACCGCCGAGGCGGGGCGAGATTTGGAATTCGGGGAAAAGGAGCGGTTGGCCGGAGACATTCTCGCGCCCTCTCCAGGCGAGGACACCCCATCCGATCAGTCCCATCAGGGCGAGTCCGCCGACGACAATGACGAGAGTGAAGACGAGAGAGAGGATCTTGCTGGTGTCTTCAATGAAAATTCCCGGTGCATACTCGCGGAGCAATTCCGGCGCGTCGGGCGAAGCGATCATCTCGTGGATGCCCGATTTTGCGGCGCGAGCCTGCTCCTCTTTGTTCTCATACTCCATCAGCCTACCGAGCCAGTAGAGCTGAATGCTGAGCTCGATCGCCATTTTTTCCACCTGATCGGGAGCGAGTTCGGTGACCCCGCCCTCGCGCAGCGTGTTTTGGAGGATGCGGTCGAAAACCGACTTCGGCAGGGAACCGCGCACCGATTCATTGAAGACGAGCTGGGTCAACTGTGGCTGCTCGCGGTAGTAGAGCATCAACACCGTGGGCGAATCGGAAAACCACTCCTTGTGCAGCGCCTCGATGTCGATGTCGTCGGGGATTTTTTGCGTCTCGCCGAGGGCCATCACAAAAATGCGGAAGTCGG
This sequence comes from uncultured Akkermansia sp., assembly GCA_964383345.1. Taxonomy (GTDB): domain Bacteria; phylum Verrucomicrobiota; class Verrucomicrobiia; order Verrucomicrobiales; family DEV007; genus Arctic95D-9. The sequence goes on from CAYLJC010000291.1 coordinate 2,602, forward strand.
ACTCGTCGGAGTGGAACTCGAGGAATCGCTTGATGTCATTCGATTTTTGTTCGGTGAGAAGCCGCTGCGGATCGATCAGGAAATCGACCGGGGCATGGGCGAAATAGAGATCGCTCAGCTCCCCCTCGATGGGCGGGAGCGGTTCGTAGGCCTCTTCCTCGACGATCTCGTCGGGTAGAATAAAGGTGCCGTCGGGGTTTTCGATCACCGGCGGACGCGTTCCCGGCGGGACGGCGGTGCCGTCGGCCGGGCCCTGCGGTCCGTAGAAGCGGGGCGCTCCCGGTGCCGCCGGATCGGATGTTTCCGTTCCGGAGGCGGCGGGGAGAATCGTGCCGTCGGGAGCGACGCCGGGGGCCGCTTCGCTCGCCGCGCCGGGGTTCCGCGCGGCGGCGGCCTCGTCCGGAATGAGCGCGGTGGGCCAGAGACCGCCACCGAGATAGTAGGATTCGGACTCCGTCGCCTCGTCCCAAGCCGGCAGCTCCACCTTGGCCGCCCGGAGCGGGAGGGGAAGCATCGTCGCGAGGACGAAAACAACGGCGAGGGACCTCATGGAAGAAAGAAAGAAAGGCGAAAGTGCAGAAAAGAAACGCAATCAGGCGGATTTGAGAGATTCCTCCCTCGTGTCGCCCTCGCCGGTGAGCGGCGGGGAGAAGGGATGGGGCAGATCCAGGACAGGGGAGTTGTTCCCGCTGAGCCCGGCATGAAGCTGCTCGCGGGTGAGCTTGCGAAGTTGGCGGCCTTTGCGGTCGAGCGTTTTCCCGAGCCGCAGGAAAACGCGCTCGAGTCCCTCACCGTATTCCAAATTGACCAGGTTCGGCCGCGCCATCATCAGGGCGCGGTAAGCCTCCTCTTCGGTAATCAGGGTCTCGGCGAAATACCCCAGGGATATCCCGATCTGTTTGGTGTTCATGTCCATGAGAATGAGGATCGCGTTCTCATTGGGGCGGGCGTACTCCGCCCCCTTCACCTGACCATGGTTCAACAGCCAGAAGCCGAGCTCGCTGATGCTCAGATGCGGGGGCAGGGTTCCCAGGTACACGCAGAAGAGCATTTGGGGGAATTTCAGTTCCAACTGGTCCAGAGTGAGAGCGAGATCGTCGCGTTCCTGTTTGCGAAGACAATGCGCCGCATCGTGGATGCGGTTGAGGAGCACCACGTTGCCGCCACAGATCGCCGCGGCCTCCACTTCGCTGTAGCCGCACGAGTAGCAGCTCTCCGCTTCGTGATCCACCGGGCGCTGGCATTTGGGACATTTCATGAAGAACGCGAAAGAAGGCTTGATCCTCCACCGTTATCTAAATTATCAGATTTACAAGATTATAAAGAGATATTAGATAAGTCAAGCGATTCGCGGGAGGATGGGAAAATTTGTTCTTTTTTCCCTTCTCCGCAAGCATTTGCATTCGCCCGCTTTTCCCGCACGGGTGTACCACGGGACACAACGGGAGGATGGCACGGACGGGATGGGTCGGGCAAGACCGCAACACAAAAAAAACAAAAGACAGCCGGAGCCCTCACCGCCCGGTCTCTTTCCCCGCCAGCGTCGAGGCGTCTCGGAGCAGGATTCCCTCAAATCGACATCGCGGAGAACCCACCGTCGACGATCATTTCGATCCCCGTGATGAATGAGCCGGCCGACTCCGAGGCGAGCAGCAGGGTCGCGCCGATCAGTTCGTGCGCCTCTCCGAAACGTCTCGCGGGCGTGTGGTTCATGATGGAGGCGACCCGGTCTTCGGTGAGAACCTTGCGGTTTTGTTCGGCGGGAAAAAATCCGGGCACGATCGTATTGACCCGCACCTTTTGTTCGGCCCACTCGCGGGCGAGGTTTTTGGAGAGGTTGTGAACCGCCGCCTTGCTCGCGGAATAGGTGAAGACACGGCTGAGCGGCCCCAGTCCCGAGATGGACCCCACATTGATGATGGATCCCCCGCCCTGCCCGAGCATGTGACGCCCGAAAATCTGCGAACTGCGCAGGATCGCACCCAGATTGATATCGAGGATA
>CAYLJC010000292.1:0-4591 GCA_964383345.1 uncultured Akkermansia sp.
TTCCAGCGGCATGAAGGCGCTCATCGACGGGAGCCGGCTGCGGCCCTACATCAAAGAGATTTTCGGTTGCGAATTCGCCGAAAACAGCGCCGGGCGCATCTCGTTTCCGCGGCGGGTCATTTCCCACACCGCCAAGACGCAGTACCTCTTCCGCATCAACAAAGGCATGCTCGACCCTTCCGAGGACGTCAACGATCACATGCAGGATCATCTGCGTCCGATCCCGTTCCCGAACATGATCTATCTCGGGGACGGTCCGACCGACGTGCCCTGCTTCACCGTGATGAAACGATTCGGTGGTCACAGCATCGCCGTCTACAATCCCGATGACGAATCCCGCGTCAGCTTCCGCAAAGCCTACCAGCTCTCCGGGGTGGCGGGACGAATCAAGCACATCGCTCCGGCCGATTATCGCGCCAACAGTCATCTGCGCCTCCTCCTCGAGGAAACCATTCTCGACATCGCCTCGCGCATCGTGGAGACGCGCCGCCGCGAGGTCATCGACGGCACCGTGGCCGCGCCGACCCATTGAATGCGTCGTCAGATTTCCGCGACGAGCCTCCGGAGATCGGCGGCGGGCCATTGCCCGGGTGCGTTTGCGGTCCGGAAATAACCGTAGTTCAAACACGAACCCGCTTTGGCGAGGACGAGACGCGAGAGCTTGCCGAGCGCTCCCATTCCCATCATCGAGAGGTGCCGTCCGTGGCGACGATGGTATTCGAGCAGATCCACGAGGAAAAAAAGATCGCGCATCTCGTGGACGACCACCGCGATTTTGGCGACATCGGCCCCGAGCGCGAAGGCCTCGGTGAGAGTGTCGGCGAGAAGATCCCGGTCCGGGAATCCCTCGAAATCGTGGAACGAGCCGACGAGAAGCGCGCCGGCGCTGTGGACTTCGCCGGGAAATCCGGCGAAGGCGGGTTTCCTCAGGGATGCGATCTCCGTATCGACGAGCGCGGCGTGGGCCAGATGGTCGCGGTAGAGCGCGAGACGTTTCCCCTCGTCCAACGCACCGACACCGCCTTCCTCGGGGCGGCGCACCGTGAGCAGGGCGGGAGTGGGGTGGTCGGCCATCCCGGCACCCGCCGCAGCGGCGACGGAGGCGAGATTGTCGAGGCGGTATTCCAGCACGTCACAGCAGGGCACGTCGGTTCCTGGAACGAGACAGGACAAGTCCTCTTTCGTGGTGACGGTCGCGACGACGCGCGGGAATGACAGGTCGAGGAGCACGGGGGAAGATAAAACGACGGGATGCCCGGAAAATCAACGGGAGACTACGGGAAACAAAAAACCCCGCTGTTTCCAGCGGGGTTTTTTCCTCCATGAGGGCGGTTCAGGCCTTCTGGGTGTCTTCGGGGAAGATGGTGTCCTGGGTCTCCGGCACCCCCGGCACGCGGATGGGGCGGAAGGGGAGGGGACCGTTGATGTCGATGACATCGGGCACGAGCTTTTGCTTGGCGTTCCACATGTCGTCCCAGGTGATGCGTTTGCCCGAGTAGCAGGCGGTGCGGCCGAGGATCGCGAGAGTGGTCGAATTTCCGATCCACTCGGCGTCGTCCTTGCGCTGACCCGAACGGATCGCGGCGAAGAACTCCTTGTGCTCGAGGTCATACATACTCTTGGGAATCCGGGGCTTGCGCCAGTTCCAGTTCGTTTCCCCGGCGATCTCCGCCGAGCTGGTGCCGAATTTGGCGATGCCCTTGGTACCGTAAATGGTGTCCCCGGTGAAGTTGTAGGAATCGAGATACTGGCGCCACACGACATGGGCGGTCGCGTTGTTGGCGTATTCGTAGGTCACGCTGAAATGATCGTAGATATTGCCCTGATGGTTGGAGCGGGTGCGACCGCCCGTGCCGAAGGCGGCGACGGGCTTGGCATCCTGAAAGGCCCAGGCGATGCGGTCGACATTGTGACAGCCCTGCTCGACGATGCCGTCTCCGGCCAGCCAGGTGAAATTGTACCAGTTGGCGATCTGCCACTCGGTGTCGCTCATCCCGTCGGGACGGGTCGAGGGATCGGGCATGGCCTTGACCGGTCCGGCATTGTAGACCGAGTGAATGCTCACGACATCACCGATGGCGCCATCGTGGATGCGCTCGAAGAGGGCGCGCCCGTGCTCGCTGTAGCGGTAGCAAAAACCGCAGAGAACGGAGAGATCTTTCTGCGCCGCGATCTTGCTGGTGGCGAGGAAGTCTTTCACCCCGGCGATATCGGTGGCGCAGGGTTTTTCGACAAAGGAATGGATCCCGGCCTCGGTTGCCGCCTTGAAATGGGCGGGGCGGAAAGCGGGGGGAGTGGTCAGGAGAATGACATCCACGCCCGAGTCGATGACCTGCTTGTAGGAATCGATTCCGCTGAAAACGCGGCCGTCGAGTCCGTCGGCGAGCTTGTCCTTCGCGATGGGCGACTTGCGCACCATGGCGAGTTTTTTCTCCGCCGCTTCGAGGTAGAGGTCCCCGGCGGACCAAAGTTCGACATTGTCATCGGCTGCGAGCGCGTTGAGCATCGCCCCGCCGCCCCGTCCCCCGGTGCCGACGACACCGATTTTGAGTTTTTTGTCGTTCGGGGCACCGAATGTCACGCTGGGAAAGCCGATCGCGGCTCCTGCGGCGGCGGTGGCTCCGGCCGTCTTCACAAAACCGCGTCGCGTGGTTTCCGTCTGAGGGTGTTCTGTCTTGTCGCTCATAAAAAAAGGTTCAATGGGTTTTCCCCTGTCGCAGGGGAAAGGAAATTTCAAGCACGATGGCTTTTGTGTCAAAAGGCCTTCTTTACGCGATCAGTCTCTTGTAGCAAGGTGGGAAAAGCTTCGGCAAGCTTGGAAAAGTTCGACCGGCCTCGCCGCCGCCGCGCCCGCAATGACGAAACTGCCGCCTTTCCCCCCCACGCGATGGATTTCTGGTTTTCCTTCAAAAAAATGCTTTCAAGCTATATCAATCCGGTGTCGATCACGCTGGAACTGATCTTTCTCGGAGTGGTCCTCATCAGCTTTGCGGCGCGGCAGCCGAAAAAACCCCTGGGGCCGAAGTGGGCGCGGTTCCGGGCTTTCGCAGGGGATTTCGGGGTGGTTCTCGTGGTCCTGGGGATGCTGACCCTCTACCTCGGCAGCGTGTCTCCCATCGCCCACGCGCTGGTCTTCCACCTCGAGTCGCAGCATCCCCCCCTGGAGGAAAAAGGCGATGCCCTCGTTGTTCCGGAAACCCCGGATTTTGTCGTCGTCCTCGCCGGCGGGCACCTCTCCGGACCGGGCAAACCCACCCTCTCGCGGCTCTCGCGGGCGGGATTCGCGCGGGTGGTTGGCGGCGTCGACCTATGGAAACACTTTCCCGAAGCGCACTTTGTCGTGACCGGGCACTCCGACGAGACTGCCGCGATGCGGGCCGTCGCCGAACAGCTCGGCGTGCCGGGGGACAAAATTCTCGAAGAAACCGAGTCCCGCGACACCAAGGACCATCCCCGCTACCTCAAGCCTATCCTCGGCGGGCGTCCCTTCCTCCTCGTGACCTCGGCGTTGCACATGCCGCGTTCGGTCCGCCTGTTTCGGAGTCAGGGACATTCCCCCATCGTCGCCCCGGTGGATTTCCTGGTTTGGCCTTCGCCGGGAGAGTCCGATCCGTATCGCCCCAGTCTGTTTCTCCCGAGGGTCTTCCACTTGCAACTCACCTCGCAGGCCCTCCACGAGATCGGCGGCATGGTCTGGTCGAAATGGCAGCGGGAGGTGTAGGGAGAAAATCAGGGATTCTTCGCAACGGACGCGACAGCGCTGAGGAAATCCTCGTGCGCGGTGTGGGAGTAAGGCACGCCGAGGAATCCCGCCGCTCTCCCCGCCTCGCAGTTCGCGGCGAGATCGTCGATGTAGACCGTCTGCTCCGGAACCAAGGAAAACCGTTCGCGAACGAGGGTGTAGATACGCGGGTCGGGTTTCATCAGGCCGACCTCGTGCGAATAGAGACGTCCGTCAAAATGACTGAAAACCGGATAGGTCGATTCAAAAAAGGGTGCGTGAATCCCGTTCGTGTTCGAGAGAAGATAAAGCGGATCCCCCGCCGCCTTGCGCTGCTCGATGAATTCGACCATGGGTTGGTTCACTTCAAAAATATCGGCGAAAGAGCGCTGGAAAAAATCAGGATCCCCCCTGTAGCCGATTTTTTCTGAAGCCCTTGCGACAAAAGCGTCCGGCGAGAGGAGACCCAGTTCGAGATCCTGCATCAGGGGCGTCACCAGCCGGAGCGCTTCCTCCGCCTCCACCGCCGCGAGCGGAGCCAGCTTCCGCGCGGCCCGTCCGAAATCGAAGGTGATGATGACATTGCCAATGTCGAAAAGATAAGCATGGGACATGCCGGGATGTAACAGAGTTCGGTCCCCGATTCAACAGGGTTCAAGGAGGATCGGCGCTCGCTTGCGTTTGTTTCGGGAAGGCAACGGGCCTCCGGTGAAAGCAGTCGTCCGCATCCACCTTCGGCCCAACAAGCCCCGTCCCCCAAGCACAATCACTGCCCCGCGCCTATGCTGCCGATGGGTTCGACCGGACCGGAGGGCTCCAGCCATGACGGCATCCCGAAGACCCGGTAGCTGGAGTAGCGGTTGGTGTCGG
>CAYLJC010000293.1:0-4588 GCA_964383345.1 uncultured Akkermansia sp.
TCATCAAGTCGATCTCGGCGGCCTATGATCCGCATTCCGAGTATTTCTCCCAGCAGCAGTACGACAACTTCCGCATCGGGATGAACAAATCCCTCACCGGCATCGGTGCGATGCTGCAAAAGGACGAGGACCAGGGCGGGGCCACCATCGAGGGACTCGTCGTCGGCGGACCGGCCTTCAAAGCGGGCAAACTCAAGGTCAAGGACCGCGTCATCGGGGTCGGCCAGGGCGCCGAAGGCGAATTTGTCGATGTCGTCGAAATGAAACTCTCCGACATCGTCGACCTCATCCGCGGCGAGATCGGATCCGTCGTCCGGCTCAAAATCGCTCCCTCCGGCAAGGCCGATGCGATCAAGTTCGTCGACATCACCCGCGAACAAATCGACCTCAAGGACAGCCTCGCCACCGCCGACCTCATCATCACCAAAGACCCCGTCGGCAAAGAGGAAAAACTCGGCTGGATCACCCTGCCCTCCTTTTACGCGGACATGGACGGCGGCCAGACCAGCACCACCTCCGACGTGCGCCGCCTCCTCACCCGCCTCTCCATTGAGGGAATCGATGGTCTCGTCATCGACCTCCGCGACAACGGCGGGGGGTCCCTGGAAGAGGCCATCAACATGACCGGCCTTTTCATCCGCAAAGGCCCCGTGGTCCAATCGGTCGACTGGCGCAACCACCGCGACCAGAAATTCTCCCGCAACGGCGAGGCGGTCTACAGCGGTCCGCTCCTCGTGCTCGTGAACCGCGCGAGCGCCTCGGCTTCGGAGATTTTCGCCGCCGCCCTGCAGGACTACGGACGCGCCGTCATCGTCGGGGACGAATCGACCTTCGGCAAAGGTACCGTGCAGCAACTGCGCCCGGTGATCTCCAACAAGCTCACCCTCCCCTTCCGCCGCAGCGAAACCCAGGAAGGCGCCCTCAAACTCACCATCCAGACCTTTTACCGCATCGACGGCCACTCCACCCAGCGCCACGGGGTCGTCCCTGAAGTGCGTCTCCCTTCCATGCTCGACATCGCCGAGATCGGGGAGGCCTCCCTTCCCTACGCCCTCGTGGTCGATCCCATCGAGCCGAGCCGTTACCTGCCCTTCTTCGACACTCCCATCGCCTTCGAACCGCTCCAGAAAGCTTCCGAAGCCCGCATCGCATCGGGTAGAGACTTCGAATACATCCTCAAGGACATCGCCGAGGAGAAAGCGCGGATCGAACGCAACACCATTTCCCTGAACCTCGCGGGGCGTAAGGAAGAGGCCGCCCAATCCGAAGCCGACCTCGAAAAACGCCGCAAGCAGCGCATCGAGCGCTTCGCCGCGATCCGCGAAGCGGAAAAAGGCCTGTTCACCATTTACAAGCTCACCCAGGACAATGTCCTCGACGAAACCCTCACCCTTCGTGACGATCTCTCCGAAGAAGAACTCAGCGGCATGGCCCGCGGCGAAGCCGACGACGAGGATCCCGACAAGAAATTGCTCGAGTATCCCCACAAGCTCGGTCCCTACGAGCGCGAGACCCTCCGCATCCTCCAGGATCTCATCGCCATCGGCAAAACCGGCCAACCGGTCAACATTTCCGAAGCGACGCGGGCTCCCCGCGAAAAAACGGTTCCGATCGAGGGGCGCACCGCGACCCAGACCCAGCCGAACTGATCCCCTCCCGGCCCCGCAATCGCCGCTTGTGATCACCGGCAAACCGGCGTATCCGTTTCCATGGAAATTCTTTCCCCCAACTCAGCCATCCTCGACAAAACCCGCGAACTCTGTTCCCTCATCCTCCAATCGGGGGAGTACCAGGAGAACGTGGCCAGGATCGATGCCTTTTTCAAAGACGAGGCGGCGCAAGCTTCTTATCGTCAGTTCACCCGGCTCGGTGAGTCCCTTCACCAAAAGCAGCATGCCGGGGAACTGACCGATGGAGATATCGAGGGTTACGACGCGGAACTCGCCGCGCTCAAAGCCAACCCCATCACCGGTGACTTCATGGCTGCCGAAGAAACCCTCAACGGGATCGTCCAGCAGGTTTCCCGCATGGTCGGCAAAACTCTCGAACTCGGTCGCCTCCCCGAACCCGAAGACCTCGCCGACAGCGGTTGCTGCGGTGGAGGAGGCGGCGGCGGTTGCGGCTGTCACTGATCGCGCTCCCCGGCGTCCGGTTGTCCGGCTCTTTCCCTCCCAGGTATGTTCGCCCGGCCTCTGAGATACGTCGCGCTTTGTCTCCCGGGCCTCTTCCTGACCGCGACGCTTCTCCCGGCGGTGGAGGATAGCGGAAGGCCGCCGGAGGAAAAACCGGCCACGCGCCCCCACGTCATCCTCGTGATGACCGACGACCAGGGCTGGGGCGACATCGGCTACAACGGCCATCCCCACCTCAAGACCCCGAACCTCGACGCGGCGGCAGCGGCGGGGCTGCGCTTCGACCGCTTTTACGCGGCCGCGCCCTCCTGCTCCCCGACCCGCGCCAGTGTCCTGACAGGACGACACCCCAACCGCATGGGCGTCTTCAGTTGGGGTCGGCCGATCCGTCCGCAGGAGATCACCCTCGCCGAGGTCCTCCGCGACGAAGGCTATGCGACCGGCCATTTCGGCAAATGGCACCTCGGCTCAATCCGCGCCGAAAGTCCCGTCAATCCCGGTGCCAACGGATTCGACCGCTGGGTCAGCGCGGCCAATTTCTACGACTTCCACCCCGAGATGAGCGACGAGGGAAAAGTGCTCAAACTCCGGGGCGAAGGCAGCACCCTCACGATGGACCTGGCGCTCGACTGGATCCGGGAAAAAGCGGCGGCGGAGGCCCCGATCTTTGCCGTGATCTGGTTTGCCGCACCCCATTTCCCCCACCACGCCACCCCCGAGGACATCGCATTGTATCGACATCTCCCCAAAAAAGAGCGCCATTTTCTCGGAGAAATCACCGCAGTGGTTCGCGCCGTCGGACGGCTCCGGACGGAACTGGAAACACTCGGGATACGGGACAACACCCTCCTCTGGTTCAACAGTGACAACGGCGGGCTCCCCGTCGGCGAATCGGCCGACAATCGCGGCGGCAAACACGCCCTTTTTGAAGGCGGGCTGCGCGTCCCCGCCTTCATCGAATGGCCCGCCGGGATTCCCTCGCCGCGGGTGACGCCGGTGCGCGCCTGCACCACCGACATTTTCCCCACCATTCTCGATCTCGTCGGAGCCGCCCCTCGAAGCAGCCCTCCTCTCGACGGCATCAGCCTCGCCCCGCTCTTCCGCGGCGAAATGGACGTCCGTCCGACTTCTCTCGGCTTTTGGAACGCGGGGATCCCGGGACACTTCACCAACCCCGCCGGAGTCGTCACCAAAGTGCTTCCCACCTTCGAAAACTGGAGTGATAACAAGGTCGAACGAGTCACCCGGCGCGTGGAAAAACTGCCTCAACGAAAATTTCCCGACGACGTCTACTCCGGCCACGCCGCGTGGATCTCGGGCGACTGGAAACTGCACCGCCTTTCCCCCAGCGACGGAGAAAATGTCCGCTGGAAGCTCTTCAACCTCACCAACGACCCCATGGAACGGAACGACCTATCGAAACAATATCCCGAGATCGTCTCCGACCTCAGAAGCGACCTGGAAACCTGGCTCGCCAGCGTCGTCGCCAGCCTCAAGGGCGCGGATTACTGACGGTGGCCGATGATCTTCGGATCCGCTTGAGCGCGACGATCTCGACTTCGCGCCCTTCGACGGACAGGGCGGACTCGGGAAAATGTTTCCGCTGTTTCGCGACGAGGTGGATGACCTCTTCGAAGAACTGAACCACGAACTGGTGGCTTGACGAGTCCGCGCGTTCGTGCAATCGTGCTGCACGAAACCTGTCACTGTACCGCCATGAACGTCACCCTCAAACTCCCTGATGAAATGGTTCGCGAGGCTCGTCATCTTGCCATCGATGAGAACACTTCCCTCTCGGCGCTCGTCAGCGATCTGCTGGCGGAGCGGATCAAACAGCGGTCCGGCCGGTCGTCCAAAGACTGGGTCGAAGCGCTGACACTCCCCGACGCGCCCGCCTCGTTTTACGAAATGGATTTCCCTCTGCCGGATCGCAGCGAAACACATCACCGCAAATTCTCTTTCGAACCTGACGAGGACTGATGCCATTCCTCCTCGACACCGTCACCCTCTCGGCCTTCCGACGACCGGATAAAGCGGACCCCAATGTCCTGCGTTGGCAGCGGGCACAGCAAGGAACGGTGGGCTTTGTCAGCGTCATCACGCTCAACGAACTTTGCTACGGCATCAACAAAGCCCGGCCTCGTGATCCTGACTTTGCCGCCCACCTTCAGGCTTGGTATGCCGGACTCGTTTCCCAGCCCCAACATTTTCGTATCCTCAACGTGGATCGTCCCATCGCCGAGTTGGCCGCCGATTTCCGTGCCGCCCATGGCACGCCGGTCGAAGATTCCCTGATCGCCGCCACCGCCAAAATCCACGGGCTTACCGTCGCCACCCGCAATACTTCGCATTTCGAGGGTTGCGGCATCGACATTCTCAATCCCTGGAACGATGTTACCTGACCCGAACGCTGGCGCGTCGGGGCAGGCGAACCAGCGGGCTGGTTCTCATCCAGT
>CAYLJC010000294.1:0-4579 GCA_964383345.1 uncultured Akkermansia sp.
ATGATCACCCCAGCATGACCCGGTCGGTGATGCGGCGGATTTTTTCCGGCCCCGGACCGGGGACACGCTCCAGATCGTCGAAGGTCTCGTAGCGCCGGTGGTCGATGATGACTTGCGCCAGTGCCGGCCCCACTCCCGGCAGGGTCATGAGCTCCTCGACGTCGGCGTGGTTGAGATCCACCACGGGACCGTCGGGCACGCAGCTCTCATACTCGTCGCCAGAAGCGTGGGCGGGTTCCTCACGTTCCGCAGGGGGCTCCGCCTCGGACTCACCGGGCGTGAGATCCTCCGATTCGACGTGGTCGCTGTCCAACTCGCCGGGATCGCCGGACTCTCCCGGAAGATCGTGCGACTCGTGCCAGTAGTGGTCGTCGGCGTGCCAGCTCTCATCGTGCTGGGTTTCCTCCTCGCTGCCGTGACCGTAGCCGTCGTGATCGTGGTCCTGGTCGTCGCCGTGGAATCCGTCGCGTGAGACGTGTTCGGAATCCTCGAGATAAAGGTGGGCGTGTTCGCGTTCGTATTGCTCGATCTCGGCGCGGTGCATCTCGGCCTTTTCCTCTTCGCTGAGTTCGTCGGAAGGTTTCGCGTAGAGTGTTTCGAGGCGCGAACGACGCGCTTCCTCCTCGGCCCGCTCCTTCTTCGAGCGCACCTTTTCCATAAAGGTGGCGATGACGATGCAGATCTCGTAGAGCATGATCAGCGGTCCCGCCAGCAGGCCCATGGTGAGCGCGTCGGGACTGGGCGTGAGGATGGCCGAAAGCACCAAAATGATGATCCACGCGTAGGTCCGGGTCTCGCGCATGACCCGTGCGGTGAGCAATTCCAGCTTCACGAGGATGGTCACGACGATGGGCATCTGGAAGCTGATCCCGAAGACGAGGACGAGCTGGGAGATGAAGCTGATGTACTTGCCGATCTGGTAGGAACTCCTCGCTCCTTTTGCCATGACGATGACGAGTTTTTCCCGGCTGTCGTCGTAGCGCAGGGCGAAGTTGGCCCCCTCGGCGGTGGTGAGGGTGTCCCGCAGGTAGCTGCGGATTTCCTGTCGGATCTCCGGTGAGACGCCGGACGCTTCCGCATCTTCGGGCACCGCCTCGCCGGGATCGGGGCGCGCCCCTTTTTTCACCGGCGGGATTCGGTTGCCGTCGATCCCGACGAGGCCGATTTCGGAGAGCGGCTTGCGCAGCGCTTCCTCGACCGGATCGATGTTGGAGATGCGTTCGTTTTCGAAGACGTAGAAATACTTCAGCGCAAGCGGAATGGTGACGAAGAAGGCGCAACTGGCGCCGACGAGGAAAAGGAAGAAACCCACCGCGGTCCCGGGAATGATGGTCTTTTTCTCCGCCTGCCGGAGTCCGGGGAGCAGAAATTGGAACAGAAAATAAACGGTGAAAGGAAAGGTGATGATGATCCCGCTGTAGAACGAGAGCTTCAGCATCAGCATGATGAACTCGGTCGGCCCCAGGGTGATGAGATCGAGCTTGTCCCAGAGGCTCACGCCGGGCGAGATTTGGGCCAGTTTCGATTTGGCGGGATATTGGACCAATTCGAAAATTTGTTTGTGAAAGGCGAAACAGGCGATCGTCGAGAGCGCCAGCGTCCCCACGATCCGGATGAGGGTGTGTCGCAGGTCGTCGAGGTGATCGAGGAAGGGCTTTTCATGCGCGTCAAAACCGTCGTCGGCACCGGGACGCAAGCGCGCCGATTGGTCCCGCAATTTGAACAGTTTGGTGAAAGCAGTCTTGAGCATGATGGGTGACCCGATACGGAAAGGGAGGCAAAGTCTAGCCTCGTTTTTGAAAACGGCAAAGAGCGCAAGTGGAGTCCATTGATCGCGTATTCCGATATTTGTTACAAAAAAATGTATCGCCATCGCGCTATCGGGGTGGCTTGCATTGGGTCATCGTAATGATATGAAAAGAGGCCGTTGCGGAGGCAACGGGGCACAGTTAACGAGGCAAGCGATATGATCGGTTATGACGAGGACAAGCGGGGATCGGACGACCGCCCCATTCACACGGAAAAAATCCTGGCGGATCGCAAGATCTTCTTTCTCGATCTCAAGGAGAACGGGCGGGGGCAATTCGTGAAAATCACCGAAGACGTGAGGGGGCGGCGCGACACCATCATGCTGCCGGTCGAATATCTCGACGATTTCATCGGGGCGCTGGAGGACATTCGCGAAGTGGCGGAGGAGTGATTCCGGGTCCCGTCCGCCTTTTCCGGTTTCCTCCCTTTTCCGGCGATTTGCGCGTTTCCGTTTCGGAAAAATGCGCCTACGCTTGGCCCCATGCGCAGCATGACAGGATTCGGTCGCGGGGAAGCCACGGCCAACGGTTGGAAGATCGACGTGGAATTGTCGGGGGTGAACCGCAAGCAAGCCGATGTCTCGGTGCATCTGCCCGCTGGCTTCCTGGAACTCGAGGCCGAGGCGCGCGGTCTCCTCACCCGCGCCATCTCCCGCGGGCGCGTCAGCGCGAAGGTCAGCCTCACCCACACCGACACCAGCGAGAACCGGCTCCTTTTCGATGAAGACCTCGCCCGTCGGTATGTCGCCGCCGCCAAACGGCTCTCCGAACAGACCGGCATCGACACCCGCATCACCGCCGCCGACCTGTTCCGCGCTCCGGGGATTTTCAAGATCGATGAATTCGGGGCGGATCCGGACGAGATCCGCGCCGCCCTCCGGTCCGCTCTGGAGACCGCCATTTCCCAGCTCGTCGGGATGCAATGCGGCGAGGGAGAACACCTCCGCGCCGATCTCGAGGCGAGGCTCGGGCTCATCGCCGCGGAGATCGAGGGCATCACCGCGCTCGCCCCTCTCGTGCCCGTCGGCTACCGGGAGAGCCTGATGAAACGCCTCCAGGAAGCGGGGTTCGGGTTCGATCTCAGCGACGAACGGCTCCTCCGGGAGATCGCCCTCTTCGCCGAACGCTGTGACGTGACCGAGGAACTGACCCGTCTCGGAAGCCACCTCGGTCTCTTTCGCGCCTACCTCGCCAGCGACGAGCCGATGGGGAGGCACCTCGATTTCCTGTGCCAGGAACTCAACCGCGAACTCAACACGATAGGGAGCAAGGCCAACGACGCCGCCATCGCGCGCTGCGTTGTCCAGGCCAAAACCGAGCTCGAAAAAATCCGCGAGCAGGTCCAGAATGTGCAATGACCCGTCCCGGCGCGGCCGGTCGGGAGGGTGGGGTCCGCGACCCAACCCTGTTGACTCGGACGCGGGATGGGGAAGGATGAGAAACTTTCCCGAATGTCCGAATGCCATGAGTGATCTGATTTTTCAGCGGAGCGGTATTTTGTGTGTCGTCTCAGGCCCTTCGGGTTCGGGGAAAACGACCTTGTGCCGTCGCTTTTCGGAAACGGATTCGTCCGCCACCTACGCCATCTCGGCGACGACCCGCCCGCCGCGCGCGGGCGAAGTGGACGGAGTCGATTATTTTTTCCTCAACCGCGAGGCGTTCGAAGCCCGCATCCGCGACGGCGAATTTTTGGAATACGCGGAGGTTCACGGCAATCTCTACGGCACTTTGAAAAGCGAAGTGCTCGACCATCTCGCGGCGGGGCGTGATGTCCTCCTCGATCTCGATGTGCAGGGGGCCGCTCTGGTCCGCGCCGTCGCCGATGGCGCGATCCGCGAGGCCTTCGTCGATATTTTCATCCTGCTGCCCGAAGGGGACGAACTCGTCAAGCGGCTCCGCTCCCGCGGCACCGAGACCGAAGAGCAACTTGCGCTGCGCCTGGACAACGCGCGGGAGGAATCGCGTCACTGGACCCATTACACCTACACCTTCGTGAGCGCGGACCGCGAGGCCGATTTCGCGGCGTTCCGCGCCATTCTCACCGGCGAGCGTTGTCGCTCTCGACGCTTGCGCAAAAGGCCGGGTGAAACGAGCTTTGGGGGTGTCTGAAACTTTGACAGGAAAAACCATCGTCCTCGGCGTGACCGGATCGATCGCCGCCTACAAGGCCGCCGATCTGGTGAGTCGGCTCAAAAAGCGCGGTCACGCGGTCCACGTCGTGATGACCCGTGACGCCCAGGAATTCATCACCCCGCTGACGCTGCAGGTGCTCTCGCGCGAACCGGTCACGGGCAGTCTCTACGACGAAAAACAGAGCTGGCATCCGGGACACATCGAACTCGCCGACAAGGCCGACCTTCTCGTGGTGGCTCCCGCCACGGCCAACGCCATCGCTCGCTTCGCCCACGGGATCGCCGACGACAGTCTCGGGGCCATTTATCTTGCCACCCTCGCCCCGGTTCTGATCGCCCCGGCGATGAACGGGAAAATGTGGCAGCATCCCGCGACGCGAGCCAATGTCGAAATTCTGAAAAAACGCGGCGTCCGCTTCATCGGACCCGAGGAAGGGCTGCTCGCCTGCGGCTACGAGGGGATCGGGCGGCTCTGGCCGGTCGAGGCGATCGAAGCGGAAATCAACGGAATGCTCTCGCAAGAGGATTGAGCGGCCATGCGTTTTCTCATCACCGCCGGACCCACACGAGAGCCGATCGATCCGGTCCGCTATCTTTCGAACCGTTCCTCGGGGAAGATGGGGTACGCCCTCGCCGAAG
>CAYLJC010000295.1:0-4569 GCA_964383345.1 uncultured Akkermansia sp.
GTATTTTTCATTGCTCCCGAGAAGAACGCCGCTCGCGATTTGCTGATCGGGAGATCCCCCGGAGAGGGAATAACAGCCGGGCAGATCGATGAGTTCGAGCTTGCGCCCGTGGGGCGTGTAGAATTCACCGCGTCTCACGCTGACGGTGGCCCCGGCGTAGTTGCCGACCTTTTCCAGCGCGCCGCAGAGGGCGTTGAAAAGGGTCGTCTTGCCGGTGTTCGGATTTCCGGCCAAGGCGACCGTTTCGGGAGATTTCTCCATGCTCGCGGATCGTTCAGGAAGCGATGACGGGGGAAACAATGACCTGCTCGGCAAGATCACGGCTCACCGCGAGACGAGTGCCACAGACGGAACAGATGAGGTTGCGCCCCCCCGCGAGCTTGCGCACCCGCAGGGTCTCGCAGAACCCGAGATTGCGGAGTTGTTCGCAGCCCGGCCCCTTCAGGGAGCGGATCTGGAAATCACAACCGACCTCTGCCTGCGCGAGGCTTTGAAGACCATCGATTTGGAGATCCGAAACTGTCATGCTTGCCATGTCGGTCGTAGTGTCACGTAATTGAGACACAGTTGCAACAATTAAAGTGGGAAAGTGTGGCGCGAACCGGCCTTTGTCGGTTTACTCTTTCGAGCTTTTTGGGTCGAGGGCGTCGCGCAGTCCGTCGCCGAGGAAATTCAGGCTGAAGAGGGTCATTCCGAAGATCATCGCCGGATAGATGAGCAAGCCCGGATCGCTTGCCATGCGGTCGGCCCCCTCTTTGATGAGAGAACCCCAGCTCGCGTCGGGAGGCTGCACCCCGAGTCCGAGGAAACTGAGGATGGCCTCCAGGCGCATCACCGCCGGCACGGTGAGGGTTGTGTAAATGATGACCGGTCCGACGGTGTTCGGGATGAGATGGCGCAGGATGATGTGCCAGTTGGAGAGACCGAGACTGCGGGCGGCGTCGATGAACTCCTGGCGTTTCAGCGAGCGCACCTGTCCGCGCACGATGCGCGACATCGTGAGCCATTCCACCGCACCGATGCAGACAAAAAGGAGCCAGAGTTTGTTCCCGAAATAGGTCGTCAGGATGATCACGATGATCATGAAAGGCAGGGCGTAGAGGATATCGACAATACGCATCATGACCGCGTCGGTGCGCCCGCCGGTGAACCCCGAAACCGCGCCGTAGACGACACCTATGGTCAGGGAGACGATCGTGGCGAGGAATCCCACCGCCAGCGAGACGCGGCCCCCGTGGAGCATGCGGGAAAAAATGTCGCGCCCGAGATGATCGCTCCCGAGAAGGTAATACACCTCGACTCCCTCCATCGAGGTGGCCGTGGAAAAGGCGGGGAGGGACTGGAGATCCGGATGGGTCACATTGGGATCGGGGATCGCGGGGACGAGGGGAAGAAAAAAACAGAGCAGGACGACGGCGATGAAAAACCACAGGCTGGCCATCGCGAGATGGTTTTTTTTCAAACGGTACCAAGCGTCGCGCCCGAGGGAACTGCCTTTTTCCACCGTCGTGGTGACCGCAGGGGCCTCCTCGCCGGAGTCGGGTGACGGGGTGCTGGATGGTTCGGGAGACATTGGGTATCCTGGAAAGAGGGCGGAGCTACGAGTTGCCGCGGGTTCTGGGGTCGAGCCAGCCCTGGAGGACATCGACGAGGAAGTTCATGACGAGGATGAGCACCGCGAAGACCGTCACCGTTCCGTTGATGAGCCAGTAGTCACGGTTGGTCGCGGCTTTGATGAAATGTTGTCCCAGGCCGGGCAGGCCGAAGACCGTTTCGACGACAAAAGAGCCGCCGAGCAGTCCGGCGAGAGCGGGTCCGAGGTAGGCAACGACGGGGGTGATGCCGCCCCGGAAAGCGTGCTTGAAGAGGACTTTGGCCGGAGACACCCCCTTGGCCCGCGCCGTGCGGATGAAATCCTGGCTGAGGACGTCGAGCATGCTGCCGCGGGTGAGCCGGGCGATGTAGGCCGAGTAGTAGAGTCCGAGGGTGGCCGCCCCGAGAAACCAGGCCGAGCTGTTCTCCCACATCGCGACATCGAACCATCCCAACCGCAAGGCGAATATCTCCCCGAGGAGCGGGGCGATGACAAAGGTGGGCAGGCAGATCCCGAGCATCGTGAAGGCCATGAGAAAATAATCGACCGCCGTGTTGCGTTTCGCCGCCGCGACAACCCCCACCGGGATCCCGATGAAGAGGGCGATGACGAGACCGCTCACCCCCAGCATCAGCGAGACCGGGAACCCCTCGGCGATGACTTCATTCACGGTGAACCCCTTGTTTCCGAGCGAGGGACCGAGGTCCCCCTGGACGAGGCGACCGAGGTAGAGGCCATACTGGACCGGGAGCGGCTTGTCGAAACCGTAGTTCCGCTTCATCTGCTCAATGAGATGTTCGGGCACCGCTTTTTCGTCGAGAAAGGGTCCCCCCGGCGCGAGGCGGGCGAGGAAAAAAGTGATCGTGATGATGCAGAGCAGGGCGAAAAGCGACTGCAGAAAACGGGAGAGGAGATAGCGCAGCGTTTCCATCAGGGCTTGTCCTCCGGGGCCTGCAGGTCGATGTGTTTGTAGGGGCGGTTGTCGAGGAGGAGCGGATGCCAGTTCTTCACAGCGGGATGGAGCAGGTAAACGCGGGTGTACCAGTAGATCGGCAGCACCGGGACTTCATCGAGGAGAATTTTTTCGGCTTCCGCCAGGGTGGCGTAGCGTTTCGCCGGGTCGCTGAGGAGGGCGCTCTCCTGGAGGAGCCTGTCGTAGTCGGGGTTCGACCAGCCGGTGTTGTTGTTCGAATCGCCGCTCGCCCACATCCCGAGGAAGGTGGTGGGATCGACAAAATCCCCGATCCAGCCGCCCCGGGCGACGTCGTAGTCGAGATCGAGCACGGTTTGCTGGAAGACCTTCCATTCCTGGTTCTCGATCTTCACCTTCTCGATCCCGAGCGTCTTTTTCCACATGTCCTGGATCGCCACGGCGATGGATTTGTGTGCCTCGGAGGTGTTGAGAATGATGGTGAATTCCGGCACCTCGGCACCGCTCGAGTAGCCCGCTTTCCTGAGAAATTGCAATGCCTTGTCAGGATCGTAATGGATCACATCGGGGGGATGATAGCCGTCTTCGGAAGGCGGGGTGAAGGCGTAGGCCGGTTGCTGGCCGCCGCGGGTGACGTACTTGACGATGACCTCCTGATTGATTGCGTGGGCGAGGGCGCGGCGGAAATCGACGTTGTCGGCGGGCGGCCGGGTCACGTTGCAGCGGTAGAAGTAGGAGCCGTTGTAGGTCTCGATGCGGAGCTCGGGGTCCTCCGCCTCCCGGTAGCGCCCGACCAGGTTTTCGGGCATCGTGTAGGTGTAGTGGATGAGCCCGTTGCGGTAGGCTTTTTCCTCGGTGAAAGTGTTGTCGATAGGGTAAAAGTTGATTCCGTTGGGTTTGACGTTGGCGGCGTCCCAGTAGTGGGGGTTGCGCCGCACCTTGACGTGGGCGTTGATGCGCCAGTCGGTCAGGACAAAGGCCCCGTTGCTGACCTGATTGCCCGGCTTTTGCCATTCGGTGTAGGAATCGGTCATCTCGCCGAATTTCTCGATGGTGCCGCGATGGACGGGGAGCCAGGTGGTGTGTTTGACGACGTCGGGAAAGTAGGGGGCGGGGCGCTCGAGAGTGCAGAGCAGCTCGAAATCGTTCACCGCCTTGACCCCGACGAGGGCGAAGTCGTCGATCTCGCCCTTGTTGAACGCCTCGCCGTTTTTCAGAAAATAGAGCATCGAGGCGTAGGGTGCCGCCATTTTCGGGTGGAGGAGGCGGTGGAAGGAATAGACGAAATCGTGCGCGGTGACCGGATCGCCGTTCGACCATTTGGCGTTTTTCCGGAGAAAAAAACGCCATTCCGAAAAGTCCGCGTTGGGTTCCCATCGCTCCGCCACGCCGGGTTCGTGGAGCATATCGTTTTTCGGATGGAAGGTGACGAGTCCCTCAAAGGTCGCCCGGAGGATGTTGGCGTCGCCGACCGAGGAGACGATGTGCGGGTCGAGCGCCTTCGGTTCGGCCCCGTTGCCGAGGAGGAGGATTTTTTCCCGGGTGGCGATATCGACCCTCGATTCGCCGCGGCAACCGACCAGAGAAAAGGCGAGGCCGACGGAAAGCAGGGCGGGAACGAGGAGGCGTCGACCGAAGAGGGTCGGACCGGAGGGAGAACCCTGTCGGGTCGGTTGTCGGGGAGGTCGGGGCATGGACTCCGGTAGTGTTTGCCGGAATGGGCGGGGATTCAATCTTGAATTCTGACTTTGACCCCGCCTAAAACGATTCTATGCTCGTCCCACAAGACGATGAAAACCTGGCATTACGCAACTCCCGACAACCAACAATTTCAAGCAAGCGAGGCGGATCTCCCCGCCCTCGTCGCCAACGGCACGATCACTCCGCAGACGAGAGTCTGGAGCGCGGGTCTGGCGAACTGGACCGTCGCCCACGAGGCGATGCCGGCGCTGTTCAGCGCGGCTCCGGCGGCGGCTTCGGCTCCTCCGGCGATATCAGCGGGCACCGCGCCGTCGGGACAGCGTTCCCACGAGATCGATTATGA